>JADFYO010000074.1 GCA_015233015.1 Nitrospirota bacterium
CGTCCTTGTTTTTTCTTTTCGTAGTTCTCATATACATGCCTACACTATACATGTATGTCCACTAATATATCAAGATTATTATTGATATTCGTGTGCCTACGCTTTTTGAACTTTTTGGGGCTTTTTCTATGCCTATCCCTACATTCTACGCGGGTCTTTGATGATTTATTTGTCTATGACTGTCGAAGGTGAGACGAAGGGGGATTATCCCCCTTCGTCTTTAATCCTTATGCTAATCTTGTACAGCCGCTACGGCCTCCAGATAGGAGGCGTAAGCCTTTTTTATCCCGTCTTCGAGGCTTGTTGACGGACTCCAGCCAAGTGCCTTTATTCTGGATACATCGAGGAGTTTTCTTGGAGTGCCGTCGGGTTTTGTCCTGTCAT
Organism: Nitrospirota bacterium; assembly: GCA_015233015.1. Taxonomy (GTDB): domain Bacteria; phylum Nitrospirota; class Thermodesulfovibrionia; order Thermodesulfovibrionales; family Magnetobacteriaceae; genus Magnetominusculus. Next base: position 385 of record JADFYO010000074.1, read on the forward strand.
AGAGGATGTTGCCCTTAAATCCGATTATGTCTCTTACGATAACTGCGATGTCTTTTATTTGCATATCCTCGCCTGTGCCAATGTTAACCAGTTCTCCCAGCGCGTTATGGTCACAGTGTTCCATCAGATAAACACACGCTCCGGCGAGGTCGTCTGAATAAAGGAATTCCCTGTAGGGCTGCCCGCTGCCCCAAAGCGTAACGGCAGAGGCCGTAACGCCAAGCCTTTCCATGATTCTTTTTACATCGCCGCCCTGAGAAGCGTCTATGCCGAAGCCTGCAGGGGCGGCGGCGAGGTCTTTTCTTATCGCGCTCTCGCAGCCTCCTCCTTTTTCCATGAGGGTTGCGAGGTGGAATTTTCTGATCAGGGCCGGTAGTATGTGTGCCGTTTCAAGATTATAGTTGTCAGAAGGGCCATATAGATTTGTGGGCATTACGGTCAAAAAGTTAGTGCCATATTGCTCGTTATAGTATCTGCAGAGCTTTAGGGCCGCAATTTTGGCTATTGCATAAGGCTCGTTTGTTGGCTCGAGAGTGCCCGTAAGAAGGTGTTCCTCCTTCATAGGCTGAGGGGCAAGGCTCGGGTATATGCACGAGGAACCCAGATTTATCAGTTTCTTTACTCCGTACTTCCATGCCGAGTTAATGATGTTTGCGGCTATCATCAGATTATCGTATATGAACTCGGCCTTATACGTGTCGTTGGCAATGATACCGCCTACTTTAGCCGCGGCCAGAAAGACATATTCGGGTCTTTCGGCCTCGAAAAACCTCTCAGTATCTTCCTGGCGTCTGAGGTCAAGCTCTGCGCTCGTCCTTTTTATGATGTTGGTATATGCCTTTTCTCTGAGATGCCTGAAGATTGCGGAGCCGACCAAGCCCTTGTGCCCGGCCAGAAATATCCTTGAAGTCTTGTTCATCTTCGCGTTTCGACGCCCGGGTTTGTCCAGTCAAGACCCTTTTCTGCAAGAATTTTTTTGCCCTGGCCCGGAGAGGCCATCCCTGCGGCCTCCATATCGGCGTCAACCATGATTTTAACAAGCTCTTTAAACGTAACCCGCGGCTGCCAGTTAAGCGTCTCAGCCGCTTTTCTTATATCGGCAAGCAGGACATTGACCTCTGTGGGCCGAAAATACCCCGAGTCTATTTCTATTATTACGTCTCCTGTGTTCAGGGCAGAGCCGTGTGATGTGGAGAGCGACTTAACGATACCCTTTTCGTTTACCCCATCTCCTTTCCATTCGATTTCTATTCCCGCATAGTCAAAGGAATGTTCGACGAACTCCCTGACTGTATGGGTCTCACCTGTGCCGATGGCAAAGTCGTCTGGTTTGTCCTGCTGAAGAATGAGCCACTGGCAATAAATATATTCAGGAGCGAAGCCCCAGTCGCGCTTGGAGTCGAGGTTGCCGAGGTAGAGCCTTTTTTGTTTGCCGGCAATTATAGCGGCAACCGACATCGTTACCTTTCTCGTGACGAATGTCTCTCCACGCCGGGGGGATTCGTGGTTAAAAAGAATGCCGTTACAGGCAAACATGCCGTAGCCTTCCCTGTAGTTCACGGTCATCCAATAGGCATACACCTTTGCGGCGGCGTATGGGCTTCTGGGACAAAATGGCGTGAGTTCATTCTGTGGGGCAGGGGCTGCCCCAAACATCTCAGATGAGGACGCCTGATAGAATTTCGAGGGAATCCCGCTCTTTCTAAGCGCCTCGAGGATACGCGTTGTCCCGAGCGCTGTCACGTCTCCGGTGTATTCAGGCATGTCGAAACTCACCCTGACGTGGCTTTGAGCGCCGAGATGATAGATCTCATCCGGTTTGACGTTATAAATTATGCTGGTAAGCTGGCTTCCGTCCGAGAGGTCGCCGAAGTATAAAAAGAATTTTGCGGCAGGGTCGTGTTTGTCAACAAATAGATGGTCAATCCTGCCCGTGTTGAAGGTACTAGCCCTGCGGATTATGCCGTGCACTTCATATCCTTTAGAGTAAAGCAGCTCAGCCAGATATGAGCCGTCCTGCCCTGTAATCCCCGTAATTAATGCCCTTTTCAATTCATATCCTCCACTCGTTGATAAATATCTAATGTAAAATTAAGACATCGGTTGTGTCAATACTACCTAAAACCATATTAAAAAATAATTGTCGCAATTGCTGTTGTTAAATTGTTATAATGGACTGCTCTATTAGGATATATGCAAAAAAACTATATAACAAGGAGGTGACTTGATAGTGAAAAGATTAGCATTGACTCTCGTTTTAGTGTTGGGGTTTGCGTCGTTGGCCTTTGCGGGCTGGGACAAGTGCCAGGGCTGCCATAACGGCAAAACCGCTGGTGACAAGGCCAAAATCCTGGAGAAGATTAAGACAGCTGATGAATTTGTCAAGGCTGCACAGGCATCGAAAAGCCCTATGATGAAATCGGCTCAGGGTGACGAGGCGAATTTAAAGGCAGCGGCAGCAGATTTAGGTCTGAAATAAACAATCCTTATAAGCAGGCCGACAGCTGACTAATATAAAAGGCGATGTGAAGCATCGCCTTTTATATTTCAGGACAGGTTCTCTATGTGTTTATCTTCTTCTTTGTCCACTCGATAAGGCCGCCCGCGCTTATCAGTTCCTGCATAAACGGCGGGATTGGCTGCGCCTTAAATTCCTTCTTCGTGGTTGAGTTTATTATTAATCCCTTGTCAGCGTCTATCTCCACGATGTCACCCTCGTTAATGCCATCTGCAGCGCCGGTGGATTCAAAAATCGGCAGCCCGATGTTAAAGGCATTCCTGTAGAAAATCCTCGCGAAACTCTTTGCCACAACCGCCGAAACCCCGGCAGCCTTTATCGCAATTGGGGCATGTTCTCTCGATGAACCGCAGCCGAAGTTCTCGGCGGCAACTATAATATCGCCGTGTTTAACCTTTTTGGGGAAATCCTTGTCCGCGTCCTCCATGACGTGCCTTGCGAGTTCCTCAGGGTCGGAGGTGTTTAAATACCTTGCGGGAATAATCGCGTCTGTGTCGATGTCCCTTCCAAATTTCCATACCCTTCCATTAAACAACATATCGGTCTCCTTATAATTATTTTTTCTTTTTCGGCAATCTTGCCTTGCTTTCATACTTTTTCTGCTGTTCAGCAGCCATCAGCGTGTCGAACTCATACGGTTGAGAAGACTTTTTTTTTTCACGTATGGTTTCTATGGCTATGTCTATCAGGTTTCTTATAGCCTCGGCTCTGGAGCCGATTCTATTGTCAAACCTAAAGTTCTCTATCTTGTCTAACTGTAAACGAGACGTAAAGAAAACTACCTTTTCGTCTTTAGCCGGCTCTTCCTGCGTCATACTTACCTCCTATAAAAATATATTTTTAAAATATACTCTTTATATACTTTATACACTTGACAAAGTGTATAAAGATAGTGTACATTGCTAACAATGCTAACATTATATACAAAATAAAATCAAATGGAGGGGAAATGCAGGAAAACACACAGACAAGCGACGAATTAGACAAAATCAAGGCAATGCTCACTTTTATGGCAGACTCTACAGATCTGCTGCTGACATCGTCTATGGCGGAAAAACAACACCCGATGGACGAGACCCCTTACGGTATGCATTTATTCTTTATGGAACTTATATCAAAATTAGACAACGCCGGTAGGTAGTGCCTGACGAGACCTATGCCAAACACATCAGCGCAGACCCCCACCGGAGGGTCTTACCGACCCTCCGGTAAACTTCGCAGAGACGTTGCGTAAACTGCCAAAGGCGTGTATAATACTTGCGGTATTTAGGGTACAAATGAAGATATACTTCAACTGTGAGCTTGTTTCAGAAGAGGACGCGAGGGTCTCTGTCTTTGACCGCGGGTTTATGTATGGCGATGGCGTCTTTGAAACCATGCGGGCATACGGCGGCGTAGTATTTAAGATTAACGACCACATCGACAGGCTTCGCCGTTCCCTCACCATGATAAGACTAGAAAACCTTCCGCTTTCGGACGAATCCCTCTGCGAGGCCATATACGACACTCTAAACGCCAACGCCGTAACAGAGGCCGTCGTCAGATTATCCGTTTCAAGAGGGGAAGGGCCAATTGGCCTGAGCATTGCTTTTTGCCGGCAGCCCATGATTGTAATAGCGGCAAGGCCATTCACGCCCTATCCGGAAGACTATTATACCAATGGCATCAAACTTATTACGGCAAAGATTATACGAACCCCGGCCAACGCCCTTAACCCTATGATTAAGTCGCTGAACTTCCTGAACAACATCCTTGCAAAGGCAGAGGCCGATGACGTGGCCGCCCACGAGGCCCTTATGTGCAACGTAAACGGACATTTAGCCGAATGCTCGACGTCAAATATATTTTTCATAAAGGAAGCCACACTCTATACACCGTCCGTAAAATCAGGGATACTGGATGGCGTAATGCGCGCACAGGTGCTAGAACTTGCCTGTGAGGCAGAGCTACAGGTAGTAGAGGGAGAGTTTTTCCCTGCCACGCTATACCGGGCTGACGAGGTATTTGTTACTAATTCGGTAATGGAGATTATGCCCGTTACCGCGGTGGACGCCGTCACATATCCGGTTGGACGGGCAACGGTTAAACTTATGAAGGCATTTTCGAAGCACATGGAGCGATATTTACAGCCGCGGCAGTACAGGCAATAATATGGAAACAGTTAATAAGATACCAGTAAAACTATTAACTATGGGCGACCCGGCGGGGATAGGCGCGGAGGCAGCCCTCAAGGCACTTATGCAGCTTCAGAGTGCCGCGGTAGTTTTTGTCGGCGACGCCGAGGTGCTAAAAGAGGCCGCAGAGCTGACTGGTATTAAATTGGCAATCAGTATAGTAGCTTCCCCCTCGGCTGCTGTATTTGAAAACGGTGTCATCAATTTGATAGATGTGGGTGCAGTCAGAGGACTTGCCTGGCAGAAGCGAATTCCCTCTGCCGCTTGTGGCAGGGCCTCGGCGGAGTATATAAATCGCGCCGTCGATATAATATTAAAAGGCGGGGCCTCGGCGCTTGTTACGGCGCCTATCTCCAAAGAGGCGCTCCTGCTTGGCGGCATTAACTTCCCCGGTCACACGGAGATGCTTGCGGCATTGAGCGGCACACAGGACTATGCCATGATGCTCATTGGAGGGCAGATAAGGGTTATCCTCGTCACGATTCACACCGCCCTGAGAAACGTGCCTGACCTTATAACAAAGGTAAAGGTTCTGGGGGCAATCAGACACGCCAATACTGCTGCCTATATGCTTGGCATAAATGCACCCCGCATTGCGGTAGCAGGACTTAACCCACACGCCGGTGAGGCAGGAATGTTTGGAAGGGAGGAGATTGAGGAAGTTGCCCCCGCCGTTGAGGCCGCCCAGCGGGAAGGAATTCCGGTTACCGGCCCTTATCCTCCCGATACGATTTTCCATAAGGCCAACAAGGGCGAAGTCGATATAGTTGTATGTATGTACCACGACCAGGGCCTTATCCCTCTGAAAATGGCCGCATTTGAAAGCAGCGTTAATATCACTATAGGGCTGCCGTTTATAAGAACCTCGCCGGGGCATGGCACAGCCTATGATATTGCGTGGAGAGGCACGGCCTCTGGTGAGAGCACCGCAGAGGCAATAAAAATGGCATCGACGCTGAGACTACCACATGTCCCCCGACGCTAAAAACACTAAAGGCCAATTCATCCGTTTCGCCTTAATAGGGGCACTAAACACCCTTGTCGATTTACTTGTGCTCAACATTGAAACTGTGCTTACTGGTATGAAAACCGGTACACCCTACGCGCTGCAAAAGGGAATATCATTTTTATTCGGCGTGGCGTGCAGTTATTATTTCAACAAACACTGGGCATTTAAGGACAAATCAAAAGAGCGGCAGGGATTGAAGTTCTCCCTGTTTATGACGATAAGCGTGGCAGGGGCGCTGATAAACGTGGCAACTGCGGCACTATCTGTCACATATCTAAGCCCCCTTATAAATTACGAACCCCTGACCGCCCAGATATGGGTTAACATTGGCGCGCTCATAGGGACGGCGGCGGCGTTGGCCTGGAATTTTCTGGGATATAAGTTCTTTGTGTTTAAAGAGAAATAGTTAATACGTGAAGTGCTGCGCCGGCGTCTGAGGTGAGTATGGATCAGAGCATATATACCCCACGAGGTTGCGCTTAGGACTTGTAGTGCCTTGAAAACATGCCATAGGCAAATCTGGACACGACCATGAATTGCTTGAGCCGGAACCGCCAAGAGCACCCATCTGCACGAGGCTAATCCTGCCGCCATATGACCCTCCGGCTGCCATAATTACAGGCTGCCCATCACCAGGCCATCGAGGTTTACATTTAGTCCCTCAAAAGACAGCATACGCGTCTGACGCGCATATACAATCGCATAGTTACTAATTGTGTTATAATTTTGGTACGTCGAATTTGCGCTCCCCGAGGAATTTGCGTTTACGGTGAAATGTATCGTCGCGTTGTCATGCGTCTGATTTGTTATGAGGCAATAGATTGGTTTGTCAGCTGCGGTAGTTAGATAGGGTAATGTGTATGTAACGTTTGCTGCCGAAGTTGCTGGTGTGTTGGGATTTAGGGTTACAGTTGTCATTAAGGCCGAGTAGGGGCTGCAGGTACCACCAGTGGCGGTTGTAAATGGGCCGGTGGCAGAGTTGTAAAGACCCAAATTGGAGTTGGGAAACGTAACCTGTAAGGTGCCAGTCGCACTGGCTGCCGATGTGGGTGCATATTTGACAGTTATTGTGCACGAGGAATTTTTACCTAACCCCGCAGCACAAGTATCGCTTGTTATTGACCACTCAGAGGAACCGGCTATTATCGAATTTGCTGCCGATGCTGGAATAGCAAAACCAACACCACCACCGACGGCGGCGGTATATGTGACGCTAATATTGGAAGAACTCCCCACCGGGGTTTGACTGGCAGTATAGTTGCCCAGTGCAGCAGCGTTTGTTGTGATAGCTTCGATATTACTACACGAGCCGCCGGCATAAACATCCTGTGTGCCGGTAAACAAAAAAAACCATCAACGACAAAAGCAGAACCACATTAAACTTTTTCATACCAGACCCCTGAGAAAGCGATAAACCACTAGCTGAGTGTACACATTATGCAGGGTGAACGTCAATGCGTATATTTATTATACATGCTTAGGAAATTTCATAAGATTTAGTCTGAGCTGTCCAAGCCGTATTTCGATAGTTTTCTCCACAGCGATACCCTGTCGATATGGAGGATACAGATAGATAAGTAAGTTACTCATATTGCAATGAGTAATTTACCTATTACAGATAAGTAATTGACTTATATTAATGAATTAAGGTATCATTATCCCTGAAGAAGCCGATATTGCCGGGAACGTGGAAATAAACGCTTACGAGCTAAAATATACGAGATAAAATAAATTAATAGGGAGAGTGTTTGGTATGCTATCTTTGAGAAGGGTTACGGTAGTAGTTGTAGCGGCAATAATAGTAGCGGGGCTATGTTCTATGGCATTTGCGGAGTCACCTGTCACGGAGGTAGTTTCAAAGGCGAGCACGGTGCCGTGGTGGGTATGGCCGTTGAGTCTGTTCGTATTGACGTTTGTGTTGGGAGTGGTTGCGGTGTTGGGGGGTGTTGGCGGCGGGGTGTTGTTTGTGCCGATAGTGGGCGGTTTTTTCCCGTTTCATTTGGATTTTGTAAGGGGGGCGGGTTTATTGGTGGCGCTTGCCGGGGCGTTGGCGGCGGGGCCGGGATTGCTGAAAAAGGGAATGGCCAATCTTAGATTAGCGTTGCCTGTGGGTTTAATAGCCTCGGCTTGCGCGATAGTAGGGGCAATGATAGGCCTTGCGCTTCCGACTAATATAGTGCAAACTGCCTTGGGTATAACGATACTTGGGATTGTTGGCATTATAATAAAGGCAAAGAAGTCAGAATATCCCGATGTCAAAGTGGCTGATCCATTGTCGACGGCGTTAAGAATAAACGGGATATATCACGAGGTTTCAACGGGTGAGGACATAAACTGGAAGGTTCACAAGACGCCGTTGGGGTTGGGATTATTTATAATAATAGGGGTAATGGCCGGCATGTTCGGCCTTGGAGCGGGTTGGGCAAACGTCCCTGTGCTGAATATCCTGATGGGTGCGCCTTTAAAGGTGGCGGTATCGACGAGCAAGTTTCTGTTGTCGATAACGGATACGTCGGCGGCGTGGATATATATAAATAATGGGGCAGTACTGCCGATGATGGTAGTGCCGTCGATTATTGGCGTTATGCTTGGCTCGATGGTAGGGGTGAAGATCCTTGCGAAGACCAAACCTGCGGCAGTGCGGTATATAGTAATAATAATGCTGTTTTTTGCGGGGTCCAGGGCGCTATTAAAGGGCCTCGGCATCTGGAACTAATTTAATCGACAATAAAGTATCGAAAATAAAGGAGGAATATATATATGGAGAATAAGGAGAAAAAAGAAGTTGCAACCGAGGAACAGCTAAGATACGCGGGACTGTTGAGTATTGGCATGAAAATAGGAATGGCAATGCTTCTTATCTCGTTTGCCATTTACGCGATAGGGATATTGCCCCCGTTTGTGCCTGTAGAGGATTTGCCGTCGTTATGGAGTATGCCGGTGCATGATTATCTGCATAAGACGGGCATTCATCAGGGGTGGTCATGGCTTTATATGCTGAATAAAGGGGATTTTTTGAACTTTGTTGGAATTGCGTTTTTAGGTGGAGTTACGGTGTTGTGTTTTTTTGCAATAATACCGATTCTGATAAGAAAAAAGGACTATGTATATGCGTTGATTGCCGCGCTGGAGGTTACGGTGTTGGTTTTAGCAGCCTCCGGGTTATTGAAGACGGGAGGACATTAAAATGAGCGAGGGTATTAAAATGAACGAGGGCATTAAAATGAACGAAGATAAATATAGAATGAATTTAATGGGCGAGTTGCAGTCCATACTATTAGCAACAGATGGTTCTGCGTTTAGCGGCGGCGCGATAAAAGAGGCGATAAATTTCGCGCGGGCATGCAAGACGGTATTAACTGTACTGCGGGTACTGGAATATAATTCTGAATTCGAGACCGCGGGCATTAAGTATGTAGAGGAGATCGAAAGAAAGGCCGCGGAGCACTTCGACCAAATAAGGGATGCGGCTGCGGAACACAATGTGGAATGTAACATAGTGGTAAGAAGATCTACTCAAGCCTATGAAACCATAATAGACGAGGCAAAGAAAAACAGGGCTGACATAATAATAATGGGAAGAAGGGGAAATACCGGACTGAAGAAGCTGATGTTGGGAAGCCAGACGGCAAAGACAATAGCCTATGCGCCTTGTAAGGTGTTGGTCGTGCCAAAGGATACCGAGATAAAGGGCGAGAATATAATGCTTGCCACTGACGGCTCTAAATTCAGCAACGCGGCCCAGGCAGAGGCTATTATGATGGCAAGCAGGTGTCCGTTTGTAAAGAACTTTTTGGCCGTATCGGTGGCAAAGAGCGATAGCAAGGTAGCCGATGCGGAGAGAAATCTTGATAATGTCAGGGAAGCGGCTGAAAAAGCAGGTGTAAAGGTTGACACTCTGGTACTGAAAGGCGAGCCATATAAGGCAATAGTAAACGCATCTATGGAGACGGAAAGGGACATAATTATAATGGGAACCCATGGAAGAACGGGCTTAGACAGGCTTCTGATGGGGAGTGTTGCCGAAAGGGTAGTAGCCCTTGCAATGTGTTCTATTCTAGTAACAAAAACACAGTAAATTGTCTTATTACGCAGTAAATTGTCCGTAAATAATGAGGTCAAGGAGGCAAGCCTCCTTGCGGGAGACTGAGGGCAGCGCCCTCAGTGTCTTAATTCGTTTCGTCGTCCAGGCCGTATTTAGTCAGTTTTCTCCACAGGGATACCCTGTCTATGCCGAGTATTTTTGCTGCTGCGGACTTGTTGCCTTTTGCCTCGTTCAGCACCCATTGAATGTATGTACGTTCCTGCTCATCTAAGGTAGGGAGGTTGCCGTCTTTTCGTCTGAATGTCTTTATGTTCAAATCCCTCAAGTCCTCGGATAAGTGGATGGCCTCGATAGACTTGCCGTTTGAGAGGGCGACGCCGCGCTCGATTATATTTTCGAGTTCTCTGACGTTGCCGGGGAAATCGTAATTCTCCAGGACATCCAGCACCTCTTTAGATATCTCCTCTACATTTTTTTTCATCAGTGTTGAGTACTTCTCTAAGAAATAGTAGCTCAACAGCGGGATGTCGTTCTTTCTTTCACAGAGAGGTGGTATGCGTATGGTAACGACGTTTAACCTGAAATAGAGGTCACTTCTGAATTTTCCACTATTTATCAATTCTCTTATGCCCTTGTTTGCAGCCGAAATTATTCTGACGTCAACCTTTACCGGCTCAGTCCCGCCCACTGGCAGCATCTCGCGCTCCTGAATAACCCTGAGAAGTTTGACCTGCATTGCCGGGGACATCTCCGTCACCTCATCCAGGAACAAAGTACCTCCGGCTGCTATCTCCATCAGCCCCCTTTTCTGTGTCATAGCACCCGTGAAGGCACCTTTTTCGTGCCCGAACAGTTCGTTTGTGAGGAGTTCATCGGTGAATGCCCCGCAGTTTATGGCAAAAAAAGGGCCGTTAGCCCTTCCACTGTTATAGTGAATGTAGCGAACCAATAGTTCCTTGCCTGTGCCGCTTTCTCCGCGGATGATTATGTTGCAGCCGGTCGGGGCAATCTGTCTTGCGGTCTCCAAAAGGTTTAACATTTCCTTATTTTGAGTAATAATTTTTACCTTTCCATGGTATGCCTCAAGAAGTGTTCTGAGCTGCCTGTTTTCTTTTTTCAGGGCGACTTTCTCCGAGGCCTCTTTTGTAACCTTTCTCACCTCTTCAAGCCGGAATGGCTTTGCGATATAGTAAAATGCGCCTTGTTTCATACAATTTACCGCCGATTCAAGCGTAGCAAACCCGGTTATCATTATCACTTCGGTATCGGGATGAAGTTCCCTGCACCTTTTCAGGACTTGCGTCCCGTCAATTTTTTCCATCTTTAAATCCGTCAGCACCACATCAAAATCCTGAGTTTCGAGGAATTTAATAGCTGCAGCGCCGCTTTGTGTGCTTACGACCTCGTAGCCCTCCTTGTTCATAATGTGCTCAAGATTCTGAAGGGCTATCTTTTCGTCGTCAACTATTAATATCCTGGTTTTCATAATGAACTTTGATGTTCGGCGGGTAATCTCATCAGAAACGATGTACCCTTGCCGGGGTTGCTTGAGACCGAGATACAACCGCCGTGTTCCTCGATTATCTCATTAACTATAAACAGGCCTAAGCCTGAGCCTTTGCCAACTTCTTTTGTCGTATAAAACGGGTCAAAAATGGATTTTAATATCTCTTCGGGCATTCCCGCGCCGTTATCTTCGAACCTTATGTCAACGACAGATGACATCATAGAACACCTCCTGTTTTGCCTGAAACACGGCTCGGTTCCCTTCATACATTTGTCAGGCTGGATGATTGTCCTTACCCTTATTTGAATACTCCCTTCGCCTTCTATAGCGTCGGCACTATTTTTGATCAGATTCAAAAATACCTGCTGTATCTTCTGTTTATCCGCATAGATTGTCGTATCCGCGGGAATATCTATATTTATCCTGACATTGGACGGCAGCTGGCTTTGTATAAACCGAATTGTCTCCTCAACCAATTCATATAGTTTTATGGTGTCCTTTTTGAACAGCCTGTCTCTGGAGAACTCCAGCAGGGAGCGCACGATGTTGCGTGCCCTGTTAGTTTGATCGTCGATATTGGATAGCAGCTCTCTTTTGTAATCGAGACTGCTGTCTTCGATTTCCTCGATTAATATCTGGCACGACGACGAAATATTCGACAAAGGGTTGTTCAGCTCATGTGCCACTCCTGAAAGAAGCGTGCCAAGCGAGGCCAGTTTCTCAGATTGTATCAAATGTCTCCTCCTCAACTCCCGTTCTCTTAACATGGTATTAAAGGCGTTTGCAAGGGACACGACCTCTGCGTCTTTGGAGTTTATAACAATCTGCTCAAACCCGCCTTCAGAAATCAGTCTCAGGCTGTCCTGAAGCTGCTTTAGCGGTCTCACCACTATTACAGATAAGACCTGCCCAATCAAAAGCCCTAAAATCGTCAGAGTTAAGATAGATATAATGAGAACCCGTCTGGAGTTCGACAATACCTTTCTCAATATTTCCCGTTCTTTCTGTGATATTTTTTCCGCGTTTATAGTTATGTCCTTGCCAAGTGCCCTTATTTGATGCCGCTGGTTTTCTCTTTGGGCATCCGTTCCTGCCAAATCTTTTTTTGCCGAACGATACCTTGTCATCATCATGTTATATTCCTGCATCTTTTCTCTAATCTGAGCAGCCTCTTTGCTGTGAGAAATATCGCCGAAGGCGCTGGTATTAGCGTCGAATATCCCCATTGCCTTTATCAGGTATTTGATTGTTTCATCTGCATCGGTTTGCGCGCCATACAGAAAATAGTTCTTCTCAAAGCGCCGCATCTCGAGGGTTGTATCGAAGAATTCGTTTATTACCTCGCCAAACATTATCTTCCTCTCCACGTATTCCATTTCGATAAACGCAAATAACGAAAACCCTATTATCATAACGAGTACAATGAAGTAGCCAAGTATTATTTTTCTTCTGATGCTTGTCTGATAATTAACCATACCGGTTGCATTATGCAACATCTGACATATATATTGCAACAGTCATTTTATCTGGAAAATATTGGCATAAAGCCTGCGGTGTTTCATTCTGCAACGCTCGGCATATCCCTGAATTCTGGAATAATCCTTTATTATCAGACAGTTACAGGCTGGCACGTTCCTTGATATATATAAAGATAATTAAGACGCACAAAACGATAACAAGGAGGATACAAAGATGGGTAAAATAAGCAGCAAGCTGGATAGTATTTTTTCGGCAATAACCTTTGCCGAGGCAGGCGACCATGACTTCGCAAGGGAGTTGATGAACGAGAAACGGAACATTCTCCTTGCCGTCAAGGAGTCGGAGGTCGAAAGAAAAACCCTGACTTATGCAATCAACACCTGTAAGAGAGTGAAGGCCACGCTCGACATTCTTTATGTCTCTGAGGGAACGAAGACTGACAGTGTCGTCGAGAATTTTTTCGATGAATTGAAGACCGAGGGAATAAGTTACAACTTCATCAGGAGCGGCGGAACGCTAAAACAAGCGGTGCTGGACTATACGAAACACAACAGCGATGTCTTGTGCGTGATAATGGAATCCCCGGAAGAGGCCGTCGTCGATCATAAGAGAAAGGAAAAAGGCATGTCAGAGACCTGGAAGAACATTAGTTGCCCGCTCGTCCTTGTAAAGGCCGGGATTATACAAAAATAACAAATCAAACTTAAAAGGAGAAAAAACACATGGCAGGACAAATTGACAAATTCAAGAAAAAGCACTACGGCAAGGCAATAGTTTTAGGGATTGTTTCTCTGGTACTTTACACGATACTGTTTACGGAACAAAAAGTATTAAACGAGGTGTTTGCAAAGGGAGGCTACTTCGCGCTCCTGCCGATTGCCACGGCGTTTTTGTTTTCGTTTGTACACGGTAATTTTACCGGAAATTTCTGGGATATTATCGGTATCTCGGCAAAAAAAGAGAAGAGGTGATAAACCATGCATGATCTAGCAGCACAGGCATCAAATTTCATAGACTTAACGACGACCACGGCGGTGTATCTGTTCATAGTAGGGTTTATCGGGGGATTAGTAAGCGGGTTTATCGGTTCGGGCGGCGCCTTTGTCTTAACGCCCGCGATGATGAGCCTTGGCGTACCGGGCCTGGTTGCCGTTGCAAGCAATATGTGCCACAAGTTCCCTAAGGCCCTGATAGGCGCTCTTAAGCGTTACAGGTATGGTCAGGTAGATGTTAAATTAGGCGTAATTATGGGTATCTCAGGCGAGGCCGGAGTGCTTTATGGCGCCAGCATTCAGGAGAAAATAAAACACTCCTTTGGCGATGCCGGGTCAAATCTTTACGTAAGCGTGGCCTTCGTCCTGGTGCTTGGTGTAGTCGGCTCGATAATCCTCAAAGACGTTATGAAAAGCCTCAAAAATCATACCTCTGACGAAGAGGACAAGGTAACGGCATTAGCCCGTTGGGTACAGTCGATCCACATCCCGGGTACAATGGTGTATTTTAAGGCATTAAACGCGCGTATCTCCGTGTTGTTTACGATACCGCTTGGGTTTGCCACAGGGATACTTGCCGCAACGATTGCGGTAGGAGGCTTTGTAGGTGTACCGTCGATGATGTATGTACTGGGAGCGCCGGGGCTTATGGCGTCTGCCACTGAGTTGGTGATAGCCTTTGTAATGGGAGTAGGAGGTTCATTGAAATATGCCCTGCACGGGTTAGTTGATATCAGGCTTGCCATGCTGATACTTGGCGGGTCGCTGTTTGGCATTCAGCTGGGCGCCATTGGCACGACTTACGTTAAGCCGTTTATGATTAAGGTGGTTATGGCTACCATAATGTTGATAGTGTTGTTCAGCCGTGCGCTTATGGTACCTGTTTATCTTTCTCAGCTTGGTTTGATCAGCCGTCTTAGCGATGCTTGGGTTAATGTATTGAAGAGCACAAGTTTCGCGATAATGATTTTAGCCCTCCTTATTGGCGCTTTTATCATACTGAAGGGCATAATCAAGGGCTTAATCGCCGAGCACCAGCTTAATGTCAAGTTGGCCGTAAAACATCAGACTGTCTCTGGAGGACGATAATCATGGTAGCTACAGAAGTATCAAAAATGGATATAATGTACAGGACGCAGCTCATGGGGGAATTAGAATCCCTGCTTCTGGCGGCAGATGGTTCGCAGTACAGCGAAGGGGCAATAAAAGAGGCGCTCTTGCTTGCCAAATCATGCGGCATCAGGCTTACGCTCCTTTACGTCAACGCCCTGAGCGGCAGCTATGAAAGCGGCGGGATGACGTTTGTCGAGCATATGGATAATAATGTCTCTAAGTATTTTGACGACTTGCGGGAAATGGCCGCCGAGGAAAACGTCGAGCTTGAGATAATCGTAAAAAGGACAAATGACACATTTGAAGGGATAATAGAAGAGGCCTATGACAGAAGAAGCGACATAATAATAATGGGGAGGAGGGGGATGACCGGCCTGAAGAGGATGCTGATGGGCAGCGTTACGGCAAAGGTTATTGCCTATGCCCCGTGCAAGGTGCTGGTAGTCCCCAAAGACGCCGACATCAAAGGAGAACGAATAATGCTGGCAACGGACGGTTCGTCCTTTAGTTCCTCTGCAGAATTAGAGGCCATTAACATGGCAAAGAGGTGTCCCCATGTCAACTCTTTCACTGTGCTGTCGGTAGCGCAGAGCGACACAAAACTCTCAGAGGCCGAGGATATAGCCGCGAAGGTGAAGGCCCGTGCCGAAGCCCTTGGCGTCAAAGCGGTTACCGTTACAGGTGTTGGCAGCCCGTACGAGGTTATAATAAACAAGGCGAAGGAGCTTGACATAAATGTCATCCTCATGGGCACACATGGCCGTACCGGCATAAGCAAACTCCTGATGGGAAGCGTTGCCGAAAGGGTAATTGCCCTTTCTCATTGCTCGGTACTGGTTATAAAAGAAAGTATGCAGTAGAAAGCCGGTAACATAAACGAATAGGGAAGTGGGGTGAGCAGTCCTCCTTCCCTTTCGTCTTTTTATCGCATAAATAACAGCCGTCGCCGTTTCTCCCGACTATATCGATATGGGAAAGTCAATCTAACTTGAAAACCTAAATCCACCATCAAATTGAGCCGCGGTCTCAGTTTCAGGTTTGTGGGGGATTTTTGTGAGGGGGTTCAGAGTTTATTTCCCTTTGCGAGGGGATTATATTAGCCCTAACGCCCTAAAAAAC
>JADFYO010000075.1 GCA_015233015.1 Nitrospirota bacterium
GGAGAAAAGGACTACTGACTTAGGACATACACCCGCCCCTTTGGGGCTTGGGCTATGAAAAATATATGGACTTGCTGTAACTTAAAAAAGGCAATTTTCTGTCTTGACAAATGGGTCCACCATAGATGACCCTGCGTCGGGTGGGTTTTCGGTGCTGAAAGGTGGCGTTGGAGGCGGGGAGGCGGTTTTTGAGTTGCGATGTGTTGGAATTCACTCGGACAATTGTGTCGTCTTACATATGTAGGGAGTTGCAACACATAGGCTGTCATTTCGATATTATTGCTCACAGAGATACTCTTCTTGCAAATGACAACCATGGTAATCCTCTATATAACGCCATTATGGAATATAATGACGTTTTATTTGATACAACCCCTGCGATCCCCAAATCTATTTGAAATTACTATACATGCATTAAATTATTATATAATACGATATGATGTGCAGATATTACAGGATATTACTATCGAAAGTTATTTTCTTTCATATGCTGGCAATTTCTGCCCTTTTACTATGCCTTCATACGGATTCGTCAGCTGAACGCAATAACGTAGTCAAGATAGGCGTTGCTTCTATGACTACACCTGTGGAGACGGTGAAATACTACCAGGATATTATTGATTACATTGGTGAACAGATAAAACAGCCGGTACAGATGGTTTACCGAAGGACATATGGCGAAATGGATACATTACTCGAAAAAGGTGAGGTACAAATCGCATTCATCTGTTCCGCGCCATACGTGAGAAACCTAGAGCGGTTTGGTGTCGAACTCCTCGTAGCGCCGATCGTCAACGGAAGTTCCATGTATCACTCATATATTGTCGTTCATAAAGACAGTCCTTATATATCTTTCACCGGGCTTAGGGGAAAGATATTCGCTTTTACCGACCCAAAATCTAATAGCGGAGCACTCTATCCAACCTATTTGCTTAAAACAATGGGACAGACCCCTGATGGTTTTTTCAAGAGGGTTATCTATAGTTACAGCCATAATAAATCAGTCGAGATGGTTGCCAAAAAAATTGTGGATGGCGCGGCTGTGGAGAGTATCATTTATGAATATATGCTGAAAACGGGATATCCTTATGCAAAACAGGTAAAGATAATCAAGCGTTCTCAACCCTTTGGAATCCCTCCCGTGGTTGTGACACGAGGTATTAACCCTGTACTAAGGAAAAAGGTAAGAGATGCTTTCCTGAATATGCAGCATACAACAAAAGGAAAATCAATTCTCGACGAAATGATGATGGACGGATTTGCCGAGGTTTCCGACAGCAACTATGCCACTGTAAGGGCTATGGAGCATTCCGTTTCAGGTATTTCAGGGGTTGCGAGAAATGACAGGAATGACAAAACGGTGTATTTCGGAGTGATACCAAGAGATAATCCAAGGATAATCTATGAAAAGTTCCAGCCTCTTTTAGAGTACCTTGCACAGAGGTCACCCTATAAATATGAACTTGTTTTGAAGAAAAACTATGAAGAGACAGTAAAGGCTCTGGGTAATGGAGAGACAGACGCTGCCCTCCTCGGACCGCTGACATATCTTGAAGCCCGTTCAAAGTATGGTGCAATATGTGTTTTGAAGCCAAAAGGAACTGACGGTAACGCAGGTTATAATAGCGTTATAATAAAAAGGAAAGATTCCCCTATCAAAGGCCTGTCCGAACTTAAGGGGAAAAGTGTTGCCTTCGCCACATCTAAATCTACGTCAGGGAACCTTATCCCACGGTATCTCTTTGCCGGTGCCGGAGTACACCTTAGCGACCTGAGTGGCTATGCCAATTTTGATTATCATGATTCAGTCGTAAAGGCAGTAATGAAGGGACAGTATACGGCAGGCGCCGTAAGAGCTTCCGTTGCATTGAAATATATGAAGTTCGGCATAGAAACCATTGCCATTTCCGAGTCCATCCCTACAGGGCCTCTCGTTGTCGGGCCCGAGACTCCAGTCGATATTGTAAACAGCATAAAGAAAGCCCTTCTTGAGTTGAACCCCCGTGACAGCAACGACCAAAAAATATTGAGTCGCCTTGATGACGACTTCAGGAATGGTTTTATCGAAGCATCGGACAAGAATTACGAGGAAATACGAAAAAAAATCAATGCCGTACCGCAAACTTGTGGCATGGGATGCCATCCAAAGATAAGGCTATGAATACAATATCGATTTTTTTCTCAAAGCTGGGACTTCAGTACAAATTCATTCTTATCACCACCTGCTCAATCATTGCGGCTATGGGTATCGTAGGATATATATCTGTCGAAAGAGAAAAAAAGATTCTCTACGAGGATGTTGAAAAACAGGGAAGACTTCTCGGTGAAACCCTTGCTATTCCAATAATAAACGACCTCATATATGAGAAACTTGGTATTGTGGAAGAAGGAGGCCTTCTCGATAATTACATCATGGAAATATTCATCAGACAGGATATAGCCCTGTTGTATATTGCAGTCCTAAATGAGGAAGGCAAGGTAATGTCCCACAACACTATCACCGAATACGGAAAAGTTTATTCTGACCAATTGACAAAAAATTCCCTTAGTTCAGATTCTACTGTCGTACAACGTGTCGATCACAATACCTTGGATTTCGGAATTCCTCTGTCCATAGGTAAAAAGAAATGGGGTATATTGAGATTCGAGGTATCCCTTGAAAAGGTTAATCATGAAATCCTTGTTACCGTTAAAAGGATTGTAATATTAACGGTATCTCTTCTTTTTGTGGGTTTTATAATCATAATGATTTTGAGCAGGAGGTTCATAAGCCCTATCACTCATATGGCAAACGTCATGGAAAAAGCACGTGGGGATTATCTCGATATCAGGGTTGATGTAAAAGGACATGATGAGATTGCGATGTTATGCGAGAGGTTCAACGGCATGATAGAGAGAATCAGGCAGGCAAATGAAGATATGAAAAAGACTCATGAAAAACTGATCCACTCAGAGAAGCTTGCCTCGATAGGAATACTTACCGCCGGTGTTGCCCATGAGATAAACAACCCCCTTGGCGGGATTTTTAACTGTATCGAGATGCTCAGACACAACCGCGGTAATACTGAATTGAGGGAAAAGTATCTGGGCCTTGTCAACGAAGGGCTGGAAAGGATAGGCAGCACCGTAAACAAGCTGTTGTGGATGTCTCGGAAGACCGAACACTCACTTATTGATGTGAACATAAGGAGTACCATAGACAGCGTTTATTCTTTCCTTGAGTATAAAACAAAAAGAGGTAAAATCGCCTTCAGGAACGAGATACCTGACGATCTGCAAATTACCTTTGATATACACGATTTCCAGCAGTTGATTCTCAATCTCTTTATCAATTCGATTCACGCAATGCCTAATGGAGGGGAATTGGAGGTCAGAGGGTACCATGATGGCTCAACTGTCATTATCGAGGTGGCAGATAACGGCTGCGGTATCGCCGCGGAAAACATCGGCAAGATTTTCGATCCATTTTTTACTACAAAGCCCACAGGAGAGGGTACAGGGCTTGGGCTCTGGTTGACTTACGAAATAATCAGAAACTATAATGGTGAAATATCTGTCGAAAGCGAAGTTGGAAAAGGCAGTAGATTCATTATGCGTTTTCCGGTAAATGACTCCATGTGAGGCAATATGAAAGAAACCGTACTTTTAATAGAAGACGAAAAGCTAATGCGTGTAACCCTTGAGGATGCCTTGAAAGAAAAGGGATACGAGGTAATGTCTTTCGATACAGGCATGGGAGCTATGAAAGCGCTCAAACACAACTTGTTCGATATTACCGTAACCGATGTCAGACTTCCCGACATGGATGGCTTCGATATTGTCAGGGAAATCGTCGGGCGCAATGTTACGCAGGTGATAGTTATGACGGCGTATGGCACTATAAAGGATGCTGTTGAGGCGATGAAACTCGGTGCGTTCGATTATATAACCAAGCCCTTTGCCCTTGATGAATTCCTGCTGCTAATAGAAAGGGCGCTTGAGATGAAGAGGCTGAAAGAAGAGAATATCAGGCTTAAGAAGGACCTAAGCAAGTGTTACTCGGCACCAAACATAATAGGTGAAAGTATTGAGATGAAAAAAATCTTTTCCATCATATCGAATATTTCCGCCTTGGACACAACGGTTCTTGTTCTGGGTGAAAGCGGAACGGGTAAGGAAATTGTCGCCACTGCCATTCACTACCAGAGTAAACGCAACGGAAAGCCTCTGATCAAGGTAAACTGTGCCGCATTGCCCGATGGTCTTATAGAAAGCGAACTGTTCGGACATGAAAAGGGGGCCTTCACGGGGGCATTTAAAAGAAAACCCGGCAGGTTTGAGCTTGCAAGTGGCGGTACGATCTTCCTTGACGAGATAGGTGATATTTCCCTTTTAAACCAGGCAAAAATCCTGAGGGTTATACAGGAAAAACAATTTGAAAGAGTTGGCGGAACTGCCACAATGGCTGTCGATGTTCGGATAATTGCCGCAACGAATAAGAACCTTGAAGTGGAGGTGAAGGCGGGACGATTCAGGAAAGACCTGTTTTACCGGCTCAATGTCGTACCTATCAACCTGCCGCCATTGAGACAGCGGAAAGAAGATATACCTGCTCTGCTTGAGTTTTTCATGGACAAATATAGAGCCAAGCTCTCGAAGAATGTCAGATTCTCCAAAGATGCTGTAGATATGCTGCTCATGTACGATTATCCGGGGAATGTCAGAGAGCTTGAAAATATCATCGAGCGCTGCGTAACCCTTTCAACCGACGAGGTTATCGGGAAGGATGAGCTGCCGTCCTTTGTTGAAAATGGAAGTTGTACCGCAAAAAGTTGGCTACTTTCTGATGTCGCTGCCGCTGCCGAGAAATACCATATCATAAGAGTTCTGCAAACCATGTTGGGTAATAAGACGAAGGCCGCTGAACATCTTGGCATTAACAGGAAGACCCTATGGGAAAAGATGCATGCTTACGATATAGAATAAACAGGCACACGTCCAGGGGTGGCGGGCAGGTGTTACTTTTTCGTAACAACGCACTTTTTTCAGCGTATTTGCATTATTTCCTTTAATATCTATCAGTTCCCGTGTTTTCTTTTATTTAGGTGTTACCTTTTCGTAATATCGATGAAAAATATCTCCTTTAATTTCAATAAGTTAGAATTGGCAAGAAACTTGCACTAGCTATTGATGGTTGTCATGCGAGATGATGATAAATATAGTATCAAAAATCTCCATAATCAAATCGAAAGGAGGGAAGCATGAAGAGGGTCTTAGTCATTTGTTTGGTTTTATTGTTTGCGACAGTTGTGGCTGCGGCGGAAAAGAACCTTGTCGACCTGCATAAGGATGCGGGAAAATTGAGTACTAAAGAATGCCTGGCATGTCACAGCAATATCGCAAAGGATGTCACAGGAGACAAGAAGTTCAAAACCTATCACAGATTACACCTTGAATCAAAGCTCTCAACGCCGAAGAATTGCGCGGATTGTCATCAGTCAGTCGATTTGAAGGATGCCTCGGCGGCCGCATTGAGGAAACAGGTTGACCCACAGCTCTGTGCCGGATGCCACAGCGGCGGCATGGAAGGCGCAAAAATTTTATACGCACAGTAGAGGAGGAAGGATATGAGCGAAAAGAAACACATAGCGGAAGAAGAGAAAGATATTTTTGAAAAGGCTACAGGTAAGGAATTTACAAGGCGCTCTTTCCTTAAATGGTCATCGACCCTTGCTGTGGCTGCTATGGCGAGCGGTCTTTTATGGGATGACAAACTTGGTATTTTAAGGGAAGCATCGGCTGAGGAGAAGATGGCAGGGAAGGGCAAATGGGTTTATACGACATGCCAGATGTGCGGAGGCACATCTGGTATAAAAGTTCACGTCGTAGATGGGAGGGTTGTAAAGATAGAACCTAATGAGTATAACCCCTTAACTGTTGCGAACATCTCGACGGATTATGAGAAGTATAAGTCCCTTGGCGGAAGGATGTGCCCAAAAGGCAATTCCGGTGCAAGACTGCTATACGACCCCGACAGGGTGAAAAAACCTATGAAGAGGACAGGCTCGAAAGGGTCTGGAAAATGGAAGGCTATCTCGTGGGAAGAAGCTCTCGATGACGTGTCAAAGAATCTATTGAGAATACGGGACACCTATGGCCCCGAGGCTCTTTTCTGGTGTACCGAAGACTCATCGTTTACTGACATGCAATCCGACTTCAACCTTCTCTATGGTTCTCCGAATTTCTCGATGCACTCTAACCTATGCGATGTGGCGAGAAAGGCGTCATATAAGCTGGTGATGGGAGACGACAGGCCGCTGCCCGACTTCGCCAATACGAAGTATGCACTGGTATTCGGATGGAACATGTGCGCGGCCACAAAGTGGTCTCACCTGCCGGGCATCTGGAACCTGGGACGGGCACAGGGCGCAAAGATGGTTTACGTCGATCCCTTCTATAGCCAAACAGCCGCGAAGTCCGACGAATGGATACCTATCAGGCCGGGAACAGACGGGGCGTTTGCGCTTGCGCTAGGACACGAGATTGTGAAGAATAAGTGGTACGATGAGGAATTCATCGCCAATTATACGGTAGGGTTCGATAAGTATGCCGAATTTGTTAGAGACAAAACCCCCGAATGGGCTGAGAGGATCACCTCAGTACCGGCTGAAACCATAATCAGAACAGCAAAAGAACTTGCATCGACGAAACCTGCGCTTGTCGATGTGTGGAGCGGTCCGGGCCACCATACCAACGCCACTGACGGAGGCAGGGCAATAACTATGCTTCCCGCGCTGCTAGGACAATATGACAGGCCTGGAACCATGATAAGCAGGGAGGCTAAGGGCGGCAAAAGAAGGGCTTTCAATGTCGATAAGCCCAAAGCACCGAGGATTGACGGGTTAGGTACAAAGTATCCTTTTGCCCATGGCTCCGGAATATATACCGAGTCAAGAGACGCCATGATCTCTGGAGATCCCTATAAGGTAAGGGGAGGGGTATTTATGTTCCAGAACTTTGTAATGTCCGTCCCCAATACAAAGAAGAACATCGAGGCCCTTAATAATCTTGAATATATGGTCGTTTTCGATACCATGATGAGCGAAACGGCTGAGCTTGCGGACATAGTGATACCCGGCAGCCACTACCTTGAACGGTGGGAAGTTAATGTGGACTGGGTAACCTTTCCCGCCACAGCCATACGGCAGCCTGCCGTTAAGTCAGTAATAAACGGCATGAGCGAGCATGAGTTTATCCTTGCCCTTGCAAAAAAAATGGGACTGAAGGACAAGGACGGCAAGACACTCCCCGATACATATCCTGAATATTTATCCGATCAATTGAAAAACGGCCCAATAGGAAAGACGATAGAAGAGATGATGGCGCTTCCAGGTGGCGTGTTTATCGGAGGGGAGACACATTACGAGAAATACAAGAAAGACGGTTTCCATACTCCTTCGAAAAAGATAGAGTTTTATTCGGAACAGATGTCGAAAAAGGGCCTGAATCCCTTACCCGATTATGTTGAGCCAATATACAAACCTACCGACGAGTTTCCACTTTATCTTGTTAATTACAAGCAGGCGGAGCATACGCACACGAGGACACATAACACCGATTGGCTTATGGAGATGAAACCGGACAATCCGCTTCTAATCAATTCCGCTACCGCATCCAAACTTGGACTAAAGGACGGGGACGCCATTTGGATTGAATCTCCCTTCGCTAAAGCAAAAGGCACCGTGCAGGTAACCGAAAGAATTCATCCCGAGGTTGTATCTCTCCAGCATGGGTATGGCCATTGGGCGATGGGCGAGATAGCAAGGGGCGCCATGAACAAGTTAAATAAATGGTCGCAGGCAGGCACAAGTGACGGACAATTCCTGGCCGGTGTTTCAGAAAAGACATCCGGAATGGCTGTTCATAAAGAAATCGGCGTCAGAATAACGAAGGCATAGGGAGGTAATACAATAACATGGCAAAGAACCCTAAACAGATGACATGGCTCTACAATGAAAATAACTGTATCGCTTGCCGGGGCTGTGAGGCAGCATGTAAACAGGAATTCGACCTTCCCGTCGGTGTCAGGCGAAGAAGGGTAATCATTAAAGAAGGAGGGAAATATCCGAATCCGGTGGTGAGATATATTTCTGTCTCCTGCAATCACTGTGCGGAGCCTGCTTGTATGAAGGCTTGCCCCGTGGGAGCATACACTAAGGAAGAGGAATTCGGCGTCGTGCTCCATGACAAGGCAAAGTGCATTGGATGCAAGCGTTGCATGGCCGCCTGCCCTTACGGCGCTCCCCAGTTTAACGACAAGGAAAAGAAGGTTGACAAGTGTAACTTCTGTATACACAGGTTAAAGGCCGGGCTTCCCCCTGCATGTGTGAGAACCTGCATGGGTTATGCCCTTTCCAACGGCAGACTTCCCGACGTTGAAGCCGGCAATGCCTTTCCCATTCCTGTATTCAAGAGTGAGATTAAGGAAAAACTTCCTCATTTCGCCGATACAAAATTAACATCCCCATCTATAAGATTTGTGGAGGCAAAGAACGTAAAGGAATAGATATCTGAAGCAAATAGCCTGCGGAGGCACGATGTCCGTGCCTCCGTATAAGACATATTACAGTGAGGAGGGTAAGAATCGATATGGATAATTCCACAATGACCACGTACGGCGAACTGTCGGGCGTATGTGGTCTCTTAAGCACAATGTATCTGTGCAAACCTGACAGGGATACCTTGGAAGAATGGAAGATGTTGCTTTCAGAGGATATCCCTGATTTTTTGTCGGGACTAAGAGACGCTGTCAATGAAATAGAGTTGAACTCAGAGGATGTACTTGAGGCACTGTTATGGGATTACACGCGGCTTTTTATTGGTCCTTACAAGATGCAATGTCCCCCTTGGGAGTCTGTTTATACCTCGCCGAAAAGATTAATGGTGCAAGCGTCACATGATGAGGTGCATAATTTTTATAACGAAGCCGGTTTGGCCATAAATACCCCTGACGTAATGCCTGACCATATCGGGGCGGAACTCAACTTTCTTGCACTACTGCTTCAGGATACCTGCGTTGGACCTGAAAAAGGGCAAAACTTTCAGGCGCTGGCAAAACGGTTTCTTGACGAGCATCTTATGCGATGGATTCCGCAGTTTGCCGATGATATGGAAAATGCGGCGGATACTTTGTTATACAGGACACTCGCCCGGGTTACAAGGGAATTAATAGCTTCTATCAGCGAACAAGGAACTATAGATGCGTAACATTGTTTTTTCGTCATTCCGGCTTGTCCGGAATCCACTCCGTAACGGGAAAGGCATTCAATATGCCTGAAGCAGGCAACATGGTACAGTTATCTGATTTCGAGAATCTTTTACATGAATCTGTCAGGATCCATGGGCACCTCTGCCCCGGGCAGGTACTTGGGGTGAAAATGTCCATGTGTGGGCTTAGGGAAATCGGGATTATTGACCCGAAAGGGAAAGATAAAAAGAGCCTCATTGTCTTTGTCGAAATAGACAGGTGCGCAACGGATGCGATTCAGTCCGTCACCGGATGCAGCCTCGGGCACAGAACAATGAAATTCATGGACTACGGGAAGATGGCCGCAACCTTTGTGAACCTTGAAACAGGCAGGGCGGTAAGAGTTATCGCAAAAGAAGATTCAAGGCAGAAGGCGAAGGAGTTTTTTTCCTGAAATCGAAAATAAATACGAAGCCCAGCTTGAGGCATACAAGCTCCTGCCCGACGAAGCGCTCTTTGAGTTGATGGAAGTGAATGTGAAGATTAATCCCGAAGATATGCCGGGAAGACCGTTAGGAAGGGTCAAGTGTGATAGATGCGGTGAGCATATTCAGGATTTAAGGGAGATTTACAGGGATGAAAAGATTTTATGCAAACCCTGTGCTGGTTCCGGATATTACGAACATTCCATGCAGGATAAATTTTGACGCGCATTATGCAATACTTACAAACTGTTAACGGATACATCAATTTATTCGATGCTAATAGCCTAAGGAGGAAGTTTCTATGTGTGAGATATCCCATGAAAACCGTGGGTTTGGATTGAAGACATTGCCGGTTGAAGAATCTGTGGGAACAGTCCTTGCCCATGACATAACAGAGATACGGCTCGGAGAGTTCAAGGGCCGCGCCTTCAAGAAAGGCCATATCGTTATGGAAGAGGATGTATGCCACCTGCAAAGGCTTGGCAAGGAACATCTTTTTGTACTGAACATTGCAGACGACGAGATGCACGAAGACGATGCCGCCTATGCTCTTGCGAATGCCCTTATGGGAAAGGGCGTCAAAATAAGTGGCGAGCCGAAAGAAGGAAAGATAAATATCGTTGCCGAAAGGGACGGACTTCTTATGATAAATAAAGACGCGCTTTTGGCCTTTAACATGCTCGATGATGTCATGTGTGCAACGCTCCATAGCAACATGGTTGTGAAGAAAGACCAGATTGTAGCGGGTACAAAAGCCATACCCTTGCTCGTGAAAAAAGACATTATCCAGACTGCGGTTAGTATTGGTGAAAAGGCCGGACACGTTATAGAGGTTCGGGAAATCAGAAAACCAAAGGCAGGCGTGGTCATCACGGGAAACGAGATATACAATGGCAGGATAAAAGATGGTTTTTTACCTATGGTGCAAAAGAAGATAGAACAATTCGGCGGAGAGATCATAGGTGTACATTACGCCCCGGACAATGCCGATTTCATAGCCGAAAAGCTCTTTTTGCTTCTTTACGATGGGGCGGATATCCTGATAACGACGGGCGGTATGTCTGTAGACCCCGATGACGTAACACGACTTGCCGTAAGAAATCTACCCGTTACGGAAACATTTTATGGAACAGCGGTGCTTCCCGGCGCGATGTTTTTAATCGGCTACATCGATGGTGCAAAGACGGTTCTACATTCTGAAAACGGAGGCGTCCATAATAATATCCCGATAATGTGTTTGCCAGCATGTGGGATGTATAGCAAGATCACAGTGTTTGACTTAATCTTGGCCCGTGTGCTGGCCGGGCAGTTTATAGGTAGAAAGGAGCTTGCCGAGATGGGTCACGGCGGGCTATGTATGAACTGTAAAGACTGTACTTTCCCTGTGTGTCCATTTGGAAAATGTTGAGGAGTAATATAGAAGAACACGTTAAACTTGTCGATAGTTTTGGGAGAAACATCGACTACATCCGCATATCTGTCACGGACAGGTGTAACTTGAGATGCGTTTATTGTATGCCTGCCAAAGGAGTTGAATACTTTGACACAGCCGAGCTTATGACATTCGAAGAGATATTGCTGTTTATAAAGGCTGCTTCGGAGCTTGGAATAAAAAAAATAAGAATTACCGGTGGCGAACCGCTTATGCGAAAGGAACTGCCGTGGTTAATCGCCAGGATTAGACAAATACCCGGCATAGAAGACCTTTCTATTACGACAAACGGGGTGTATCTCGAAAAAGATGCACGTTCCCTGGCAGATTCAGGTCTCGACAGGGTAAACATCAGTCTGGATACGATGCGTCCAGATAGATATAAAAATATCACCGGCGGCGGAGGGATTGACGATGTCTTGCGAGGCATACGCGCTGCTGAAGATGCCGGACTTTTACCGATTAAGTTAAACATAGTGCCATTAAGGGGGGTCAACGATGACGAAATCGAGGATTTTGCAAGGCTTTCAATTACTACAGGCTACCAGGTCAGATTTATCGAGCTCATGCCAACGCGCGTAAACATGGCTGAGTCAACCGGCAAACTGTCAAACGTACCAATAAGCGGCATGGTAAGCGCCGATGAGATTAAACGTTACGTAGAAAAAATTGCTCCCATATACCCGGTGAAGTTACGACGCGCTGGGCCAGCGCGCTATTACCGGTTTGACGGATGTGAGGGTGTCTTTGGTATAATAAGTGCCGTAACGTGCAGGTTCTGTCAGGAGTGTAACAGGCTGAGGCTTACGGCTGTCGGAGCGCTTAAACCGTGTCTGTATTCCGACACACAGGTGGATGTGAAAACAATGATGAGATTTGGCGCTACCAAAGAGGAAATCAAAAAACTAATTATAATCGGAGCCGAGTTGAAACCCCAAAGACATAACATCGAACGTGAGGTCTCTTTGGATGCAATGTCTATAATAGGTGGGTGACTCCTTATAGATTATGGGAAAAATGAGTCACTTATTGTGTAACCATTTTAATATTTCTAATATGTTGACGTAAGTTCAACATAAATTGTTAATACCTTCATAGGTATTGTTCAGACAGACATGGGAGGAAATATGAGTTTTAATGATTTTAGCCTGAGAACCAAACTATTGTTAGGGGTAATTCTAATCGTACTAATTACTTCCTCTGCGGTTACCGGTATTGCTTTTGTCGTTACGCGGGAAAGACTTAATGAAGATTTTGCGGCCCGTACCATGGTCGCCGGGGAAAACATTCGAGCCATGCAAGATATAATCACCCAGAAAGTCAGGGTATGCGCGGATATCCTTTCAAGGAAGCCGGAGATTGCCGACGCCGTCGCCAAAGGCGATATGAATGAGCTGCAACGGATTATGACCACAGAGTTTCAGTCGATTCATAAAATAGACGATATTATAATAACAGTTGAAATAAGTGACGAAAAGGGCGTGATTATCATGAGAGGACACAATCCAAAGAAAAAAGGAGACGACAAATCCAAGGTGCCAATGATACGGGATGCCCTTTCCGGCAAGGCTGTACATGGACTGCACGTATCCATTACAACCCATGAGATGAACTGGGACGCCATCTATCCGTTAAGATTGGGCGATAAGATAGTCGGTACCGTAAAGGTCGGAGCCTATGTGAGGAAAGAAACGGCGGAATACCTGAAGAAAGTAGCGAACACCGAGATAATCCTGTTTTTCGGAAGCAAGACTAATGCGGCCACGTTTCAAGGCGCCGAGGAATATTCCCTTCCCGATAATATCGGTAAAAAGTTGAAGCCGGGAGAAATGACGCAGGAAATTGTTACGATAGGAAAGGAAAAATATAATATAGCTCTGGTTCCCCTGATAGGTTATGAAGGCGAGGTGGAAGGAGCGTTGGCTGGGGTCATATCACGCAGCCCACTCGAAAAGAACATGTCATCGCTACTTTTTAAATTGTTGGCCTCATGTATTATATGCATATTTATTGTGCTTCTCCCTGCGATTTTCCTTATCAATAAAGGTGCGGGATACCTACGTTCTATTTCCGAGGGATTGGGGAGGATATCAAATGGTGATTTAGATGTGGCTATCGTTCATTACAGGGGTAGGGATGAGATAGGCGCGCTAGTCAACAGCATGAATACCATGACCGATAAACTGAGCGGTATCGTAACCGACGTAAAAACGGCGTCAGATCACGTATTTGCCGGAAGTGGCGAGTTAAGTTCAAGCGCCAGTCAGCTTTCGGAAGGTGCCACCGAACAGGCGGCGGCTGTGGAAGAGGCATCGTCGTCGATGGAGGAAATGGCGTCAAACATCAAGCAAAGCGCAGACAACGCGCAGCAGACGGAGCGCATATCGTCGAAGGCTTCGGGGGATGCGCAGCAAGGCGGCAAGGCGGTTGCAGAGGTCGTCGGTGCAATGAAGCAGATAGCCGGCAAGATATCGATAATCGAAGAAATAGCCCGGCAGACGAACCTTTTGGCTCTGAATGCGGCGATAGAGGCGGCGCGCGCGGGTGAACACGGCAAGGGGTTTGCGGTTGTGGCCTCAGAGGTCAGAAAGCTTGCCGAGCGCAGTCAAAAGGCGGCTGGAGAGATAAGCCAGCTTTCCTCGTCGAGCGTAAGCATAGCTGAGAGTGCTGGCGAAATGCTCGAAAAGATGGTGCCGGATATACGGAAAACGGCGGAACTTGTGCAAGAGATAAGTGCGGCCTCTGCGGAACAAAACACCGGGGCTGAACAGATAAACAAGGCACTTCAGCAGCTTGATCATGTTATACAGCAAAACGCCTCCGCCTCTGAAGAGATTGCTTCAAAGTCCAATGAACTTTCCTCACAGGCGCAGCAACTGCAGAACGCTGTATCGTTCTTTAAGGATAAACGGACAAAAAACAAATTCCTCCAGTAGGGTGCCCGATAATAAGTAAAAAAACGGAGGTAAATATGGATGGCAGGTTAAATTGCTGGAAATACAACAAGTGCGGTAGAGAGGATGGTGGCGTTAAGATATTGGAATTAGGCGTATGTCCTACGGCATCGGAGACACGTCTCGATGGTTTTCATGGTGGAAGGAATGCTGGCAGGTCATGCTGGGCTATAGCAGGCACCCTTTGTGGTGGTAAAACAAGGGGCACAATAGCTAATAAGTTAAAAGATTGTACGTTGTGCAACTTTCATCAGTTAGTTATCAAGGAGGAGGAGAACAATTATACAAGTGTTGCCAAATTTCTAAAGAAATCCAGGATGGAAGAGAAGAAAAAGATGTTCAAGGAGCCAAGTTTTTTCAAACATGTATACTTTAAGAGCAAAATGGCATCTGAAGAAGGTGTCGATTCTTTATATATAACAATCTTAATAGCATGGACAAATCTGTGTCCATCTATTAGTATGTTGGAAGGGTCAAAAAGACTTTGCAAGGAGGATCTTGTTGATGAGTTGATGATTATTGATGCAGTTGCGGATATGCCAAACACAAGAGCTACCAGACTGTTTTTTAAAACAATATTTAAATCACTTCGCAAACAGGTCAGTAGTTATTTTGAACCGTTGATTAATAATACTTGATAGATGGCAATGGTAAAGGAGCTCCACTATGTGTTTCACATTAGAAGAAAAACGATGGAGGCATGAATGAAAGTTGCAGTCCAATTTCTATGGAGAATAAAACTATGAAAATCCAGG
Source organism: Nitrospirota bacterium (assembly GCA_015233015.1). GTDB lineage: Bacteria > Nitrospirota > Thermodesulfovibrionia > Thermodesulfovibrionales > Magnetobacteriaceae > Magnetominusculus. The sequence continues at coordinate 14,853 of JADFYO010000075.1, forward strand.
TTTTGGGTTCAGGTTGTTCGACCTGAAAAAATTATTTGGGCTAACTTTACAAGCCGTAAAGGAACTCGGTTTAGAAGTTGAGGTTGAATACGTAACAGACGTTCAAAAAATAATTGAAATGGGCGTTATGTCCAGTCCGGTTTTGGCGATAAACAACAAACCAGTATTAACAGGAGTTGTCCCAAGTATCGGAAAAATAAAAGAAGCCATAAATAGAAATATTTAAATTTATGGATATTTTCTACCCAATAGAATTTTTGGCTAATTGGCTAACCTATACGGTTTTTGGCTTACAGGTTAAGACTGTTCTTGCCGATGCTGTAAATTTTTTCATTTTTGACACAATAAAAATATTCATTCTTCTTTCAGTAATTATTTTTATTGTGTCTATAATTCGTTCGTATCTTCCACCGGAAAGAATACGCAACCTCTTATCACGAAAAAATAAATATTTTGGTAACGTCCTTGCTTCCCTGCTTGGAATTATCACGCCTTTTTGCTCATGTAGTGCCGTTCCGCTTTTTATAGGTTTTGTCGATGCGGGCGTGCCGCTTGGCATTACATTCTCTTTTCTTATCGCTTCGCCGATGATTAACGAGGTTGCTTTAGTTTTACTTTTAGGAATGTTCGGCTGGAAAGTGGCGTTGATTTACATCTTTAGCGGGTTAATAATCGCGATATTTTCCGGAATTGTTATCGGAAAGCTAAAAGTTGAGTATTTAGTTGAAAAATTCGTTTTCAATAATATAATCCAAACTTCAGAAAATGAAATAAAAATGCAATGGCAAGAAAGGGTTGAATATGCCAGAGATTATACAGCGGATATTTATAATGGACCCCAAAAACTGGACAACATGTTAAGTTACAGAAAGAGAAGAAAGATGGAGGTCCAAGGATACTATGAAGACGAAATATGCGTCGGCATTTAAGGCAAAGGTAGCAATAGAAGCGA
>JADFYO010000076.1 GCA_015233015.1 Nitrospirota bacterium
GGAGGAGAAAAGGACTACTGACTTAGGACATACACCCGCCCCTTTGGGGCTTGGGCTATGAAAAATATATGGACTTGCTGTAACTTAAAAAAGGCAATTTTCTGTCTTGACAAATGGGTCCACCATAAGTACCGCCGCAGCGGCTAATTTAACGGCCTCGAAGGAAACTAAAGCGCTCAACCTCTCGCCCAACATCCGGTTTCCTATCTGGTCGTGATTTTGAGAACAAACTACAAACTGTCCCTTGTCCCTGTCACCGGCGTAATTGCCGTGGCATCTTTTCCTGAACCTTGAGTAATTACCTGTATAGGCGTAACCATCTCTCAGGGTCTTAACGAGATGTCCTACTTTGCCGAAATCAAGATAATACCCCGATTGCTCGCCAGTTAACAGTGTGTGGATACAATGGTGGTAGTCATCGCTCCACTGGGTGTCGATGCCGTAGCCGCCAAGGGCGGACGGCCTTATAACTCTTGAGTCGTCAAGGTCGCTCTCGGCTATCAGATAGTGTTTATTTCTCATGAGCTTAGAGTATTTATTGACCGTCTCCGCGAGATTTTGTAAAAATGGTATTGCCCCGAAATCAAAGATTGCGTGAACCGCGTCCAGCCTTAAAGCGTCTATATGGTAGTTATCCAGCCAGTAGATCGCGTTTTCAATAAAAAACAACCTGACCCCATCGCTTAACGGGCCGTCGAAGTTAATAGCGTTTCCCCATGGCGTATTATAGGAACTTGTGAAATAGTTGCCAAGTCCCCACAGATAATTCCCCTCCGGGCCAAGATGGTTATATACAACGTCAAGTATTACGGCAATACCTTTTTTATGGCATTCGTTGACCAACCTTTTTAGCCCGGCAGGACCGCCATACGAGTTTTGCACCCCGTATGGATAGACGCCGTCGTAACCCCAGTTCCGGTCACCCGGGAATTGTGCTGCCGGCATAAGCTCGATGGCGTTGACGCCAAGCTCCGATAAGTTGTCAAGCCGGCAGATAACCGCGTCAAATGTTCCGGCAGGCGTGAAAGTTCCCACATGCAGCTCATAGATTATCATTTCAGATAATTCTATGCCTGGAAACGAACCATCTTCCCATTGGAAATCGTTGTGGCAGATAACCTGAGACGCCCCATGCACTCCATCGGGTTGATAGTGGGACGCGGGGTCGGGAATTTCCTGGCCGTTATTTAAGCGAAACATATATTGGGTTTCAGGTGAAATCTTATCGAGCGTTACCCGCCAGTATCCTTTCTCGTCCTTTTCCTTCATGGCAACATAACTGCTTTCTTCAGGCAGGCAGAGTTTTAACTCTACGGCTTTCATATCCGGCGCCCATAAAGAGAAGCGGCAGCTGCCGTCCTTTGCATACGATGGCCCATTATTTAAAATGAGTTCTTTCATTGTTTGCTATTTTCGATAATCTGTGAAAAACGGCTTATTCCTTTCAGGGGTATCGATACCCATTCGGGACGATTGCCAAGTTCATACCCAATCTCATAGACGGCTTTTTCAAGGACGAATACTCTTAAAAGATTTTTGATTTCGGCTTGATCTGCGGGCATAAACACCGCGCCGTTGACCTTGTCCATGTAGGATTTGAGAAAAATCCCACCTATATAAAAATACCATAAATTTGCCCATGGCGTCAATTCGAGGATGTCTTTTTGAGTAAAAACCGAAGTTTTAGACAAGACGCTGTAGGGTGCATAGTGGAAAGATCGAATCATGCTCGCCACATCTCTTAACGGTGATCTCTTTAGCCGCCGCTCACTCAGTGAGCGCAGCGGCTCACCCTCAAAATCGATAATCACAAACTCATTGCCTTTACATAGCACCTGCCCCAGGTGGTAATCGCCATGAATCCTTATTCTTGACGCGGTTATCTTCATATCCACTATCGATTTGAATATTTGCAGGATTTCTTTTCCGCTGTTCAAAACATGTAAGGCGTCTTCTTTAACGTTGTCCGGCAGCTGTTTCAGGTTTTTCCTCAGAAGCTCGAAATTTCTCTTAACTATGCTCTGCATGGACTGATACATCGAGCGCTGGTAAAGGGTGCCGAATGGCTCCGGAGTAAAGTCAGGATTATTGTTATGCGAGGCCAGAGTAAGGTGCAGCTCCCCCGTGGTTTTGCCAAGCTGCTCCGCCATTTTGATGTATTCGATTTCTATAAATTCAATAAGAATATCTGGAATTGTCTCATAGCGCACATCCATCATACTTTGAGGTATATTTGTTATTTGATTTACATTACTCCCCGAGGACAGGATGTTTTCAAAAAATCGCGTTATATTCCCTGCGGTATAGTTCCATGCGTCGCCCTCATTTTGCACATAACGCTGGAGATTGCATATAAACATCGGCTCCGACTGTTTTGTCCGCTTGTACTCTATGCAGCCCATAAAAAGGGGTATATTTTTATCTTTGTCATCGGTTTTTTCGGAGATAAACTGCAGAATCTCTATATCGGGATTTACCCCTTCCTCGAGCTTTCTGAAGAGTTTCAGGATAAGTTTCTTTTCATATAACAGGGCGCTGTTACTCTGGTCTGCCTTAAGCACCTGGGAATACTCTATATTGTCATAACTTTCGCCGTCGTGTTTTATTCTTCTTTCGAAAAAGGCGGTCAGCTCTCCGTTTAGACCCTTAATTGATTTTCTCCTTGTAATAAACGTAAGGAGTGCCATTCTGAATCCGTCATCATAAGTGGCATCGTAAATAATTTCCCCGGCGTCTTTGGTTATTACATTTGCTATTACCGCAAAGGGGGAGTCCTCCGATATTTTTTTAGAGCCCGCCGCTGACGCAAAAGAAATGGGCAGCATGTATATTTCAGGCAGACCGTCTGAATAGGTCACCTGAATCATCAGGATATGGACAATGGAGGCAGCTCCGCTAAAAATGATATCTTCAATTATTTCCACCTCATGAATGCTTCGCGCCTTACCGGCAAACCACCTGCAAGTTGACAGGTAGGGCGGCAGTATTTCTTTTTCCAGTATTATTTTAGATTTGACGCCAAAGGCATCCTCGAATTTACCCTGTAATTCCATGGATCTGACCTTACTCATGTGTTCCTTTTGGGCAAGTATCTGTTCATTATTCAGAATAAACCAGAAATAATCATAAAAACTCAGGGTAAACACATAAGGGGTTTCCTTGATTATGGGAAACTCGTTTCTGCTGAAAACCTCCTCGGGAATCATCCCGGCATATTTAGATAAATCGAGTTTTACTAATTGTGGGAACCTCGATAAATTTACAACGATAAGAAACGTCTCCCCTTCATAATGCCGCGTAAAGGCAATAACTTTAGAGTTATCGGAATTAATAAACTCAATATTGCCGCGGCTGAGGGATTTGAATTTCCTACGCGCGGCGATTAAGTGTTTAGTCCACCACAGCAGCGAGGATGGGTTTCGTTCCTGGATTTCAACGTTAATTACCTCGTAGTGGTACTCAGGGTCTATGATTACGGGCAGATATAGTCTTTGAGGGTTTACGCTTGAGAATCCGGCATTTCTATGAGCGCTCCACTGCATGGGGGTTCTTACGCCATCGCGGTCGCCAAGGTAGTAATTATCTCCCATTCCCAGCTCGTCTCCATAATAAATTACCGGCGCCCCGGGAAATGACATAAGCAGAATGTTCATTAACTCTATCTTTCTTCTGTTGTTTCCCATAAGCGGGGCAAGACGCCTGCGAATGCCCAGGTTTATTCTCATCTCGACATCCTTGGCATAGGCCTTGTACATATACTCTCTCTCTTCGTCGGATACCATCTCGAGGGTCAGTTCGTCATGGTTTCTCAGAAATATAACCCATTGGCAGGTATCGTTAATGATTGGAGTCTGCTCGATAATATCTACTAATGGAAACCGGTCTTCCATTTGAATGGCCATAAACATGCGGGGCATAATGGGAAAATGGAAGGCCATGTGGCAGGAGTCGCCGTTGCCGAAATAGGCGGCTGCGTCCTCAGGCCACTGATTAGCCTCCGCGAGGAGCATTTTGCCGTGGTGTTTTTTATCTATATGCTTTCTCAGTTGTTTAAGGAAATCATGGGTCTCCTTCAGGTTTTCACAATTGGTACCATCCCGCTCAAAAAGATAGGGTACGGCGTCCAGTCTTAATCCATCTACACCCATATCCAGCCAAAAATCAACAGCTTTAAACATGGCCTTCTGTACATCGGGGTTCTCAAAATTCAGGTCAGGCTGATGGGAGTAAAACCTGTGCCAGTAGTAGGACTTTGCCACGGGGTCCCAGGTCCAGTTGGATGTCTCGAAATCCTTAAATATAATTCTTGCATCTTTGTACTTTTCGGGATTATCGCTCCAGACATAAAAATTTCGTGTGGATGAGCCTGGTTTTGCTTTTCTGGCCTCCTGAAACCACTGGTGTTTGTCCGACGTGTGGTTTAGTATAAGCTCGGTTATTACGCGGATTTCCCTTTTGTGGGCCTCATTTAAAAAGTTCTTAAAATCCTTCATCGTACCGTAATGTTGATGAATTCCGAAATAATCGGATATATCGTATCCATCGTCTCTTAGCGGGGATGGGTAAAAAGGCAGCAGCCATACGGCGGTAATACCCAGCCGCTCGAGGTAGCCCAGTTTCTCCGTAAGCCCTTGAAAATCCCCTATGCCGTTACTAAATCCATCGTAAAAAGCCTTTACGTGCAATTCGTAAATAATTGCGTCTTTATACCACAATGGATCATCGTCAAAATAAACAGGCCTGGCGGCCATCGCTATTCTCTCCTTAATTTTGTCAGAAATATCAAACTCACCCCAATAAAACCCAACGTCTTATTATACATTTTTATAATACCAGAAAGTCAAGTAAGGATTAAATAAGGATTAAAGACGAAGGGGGATAATCCCCCTTCACCCCGTAATCTCGCACACGCTTTATCTATCAAGTTCCGGCTGCCGCCCGTTGGCGGCTTCGGCACTCCGGCTAACGGCTGTCTCTATCTAAAGGGTATCTCCATCCGTGACAACGTCTGGACGAAATCAGACGGCTATCCCCATTCAATACATGAAACACTTGTGCGGTTGATGTCTAATTTTGATCTGGCATTCCGAATGATAAATACAGATGATTATTTAGTTGCCGAACTGCTCCCAATGGAAGCCCCTGATTTTGAATGGGATTATGAAAATAATCTGATGTTCCAATATCGATATAACTTTATGCCCGCCGGAGTGATGCCCCGTTTTATTGTAAAAATACATGAATATATCGAAAGAGATAAAGACAAGAAGTACATGTGCTGGAGGCTTGGCGCCCTGTTGAAGTGGAAAAAGACGAGGGCCTACGTGAGGGCGCTCCCTATGGATAAACGAATTGAAATCAGGATTACCGGAAAAAAGAAGGATGAACTGCTGCCAATCATTCGAAACGTGTTTGGAGAAATCAATGAACGTTTTCAAAAATTAGAAATCATAGAAAATATACCCTGCAAATGTTCAGACAATTGCACATACCAGTTCGGGTATGAATATTTGAAGGAAATGAAAAGAAAGGGAAAGACCACCGTCTCATGTCAAGTGACTGCAAAAGATGTTCACATATCGGAATTGCTTGAGGGGATAACGCCAATAGAAGATAAACAGGGCAAAGGGAGCAAGATATGGGAAGGTATAAAAGATTTTACATCTGACACGGCGGCGAAAACTATCGTTGGACTAATTAAAGATTAATCGATCCAGTGGTCTGCCTGCGCCCTTGCGGGATTAGCCGTAATCTGAAATGCGATTGCCCTGCTTGTCAAGTGCCTTGACAGCTTCCTCATACTTTTTTTACTATAAGACATCAAGGAGGTTCAGCTTATGAAGGAAGGCGTGATATTTGATAGTCATGCATATGTAAAGAGGCTTAAAGTCGTTGGCTTCACTGAGGAGCAGGCTGAAGTACAAACTGAGGTCTTATCCGAGTTGATAGAGGAAAGCCTTGCTACCAAGCGTGACTTAAAAGAGCTTGAAAATATTTTAAAACGTGACTTAAAAGAGCTTGAAAACAATTTCAAACGCGACTTAAAAGAGCTTGAGTTAAAATTATCTGTAAGGCTTGGCACTATAGTAGCAGCTGGCATAGCTGGTGTAGCCGCTGTCGTGAAGTTATTGTCACACTGATTTCGGACGTTAAAACCCCCGACGATTGCCCTGATGCGATTGCCCTGATTAAACCCATCGGTTGCCTGATTATGTTTTAATTATTGTACTATACATGCAATTATTGAATTGGTTATGAAAAAGAGACTTGACATACTATTAACTGAACGCGGCCTTGCACCCTCCAGAGAGAGGGCAAAGGCCATGATTATGGAAAACAAGGTTCTTGTCAACGGGCTGCCTATTGATAAGGCCGGACAAACCGTCGATGAATTGTCTGAAATTATCATAAGAGAAACCCAAGCGCCGTTTGTGAGCAGAGGCGGCCTGAAACTCTCCCACGCACTCGATGAGTTCAAGATTGACGTTACGGGAAAGACCGTGATGGACGTCGGGGCGTCAACGGGCGGGTTTACCGACTGCCTTCTTAAACGAGGGGCCGCTCGTGTATATGCCATTGATGTGGGCTATGGGCAGCTCGCATGGGAACTCAGGACAGATGCGCGGGTTATCCCCATCGAGAGGACGAATATTCGCCATCTTGAAAGAGAGAGGATTCCATGCGCCATCGATATGGCCGTCATCGATGTGTCTTTTATATCTCTAAGGCTGGTACTGCCGGAGGTTTTGAGGTTTCTTTCTGATGACGCGGTTATAGTTGCCCTGATAAAACCGCAGTTTGAGGTCGGCAAGGGCGAGGTTGGAAAAGGCGGTATCGTGAGGGAAGAGGGCAAGAGGCTGCGTGTCGTTGAGGAGATGAAGGAATTCTTTTCGTCTTCCGGCCTTTTCGTTGGCGGCGTCTGCGAAAGTCCCATAAAGGGCCAAAAAGGCAATGTCGAATATTTTATCCACGCAGCCTGCCGCGCCCTTCGAATCAAAAATTAATCCCAAATCAAAAAAAATCGCCGATTTTCAGTTTTTAAATCCGGGAAGTCGATTTTTTCTCAGGAATAGTGTTACTATATACATTCTATGTTGATAGTTTTTAAGATAGTTTTTAAATAAGGAGGTAGCTATGCCAAAGAAAAATTATTTTTTTACTTCGGAATCTGTAACAGAAGGGCATCCCGATAAGGTAGCAGATCAAATATCGGACGCCATTCTTGATTCGATAATCGCGAACGACCCGACAGCCAGAGTGGCCTGTGAGACCCTTGTTACTACGGGATTGGCTTTTATAGCCGGTGAAATAACTACGTCAATCTATGCCGATATACCGGCAATCGTAAGGGCGACGATAAGAGATATTGGATACACGAGGGCAAAGTACGGTTTTGACTATGAGACCTGCTCTGTTATCACGGCCATCCATGAGCAGTCACCGGACATCGCCATGGGGGTTGACCCCGGTGGTGCTGGAGACCAGGGGCTTATGTTCGGGTTCGCCTGTAATGAGACCGAGGAGCTGATGCCGGCAAGTATTATGCTTGCTCACAAACTCGCTATGAAACTGGCCGAAGTGCGCAAAAAGGACATTCTCCCATACCTGCGCCCCGACGGCAAGACACAGGTTACCATAGAATACCGCGACGGCAAACCACACAATCTCAATAACGTCGTCGTATCAACTCAGCACAGCCCCGATGTGACTTTAAGAGAACTCAAGGAAGACATCATAGAAGAGGTCATCAAACCAACTATCCCAATAGAACTGCTCGACGAAGAGCATATCGTCTATCATGTCAATCCTACGGGCAGATTCGTAACGGGCGGCCCGATGGGCGACACCGGCCTTACGGGAAGGAAGATAATCGTTGACAGCTATGGCGGCACGGGCAGACATGGCGGCGGCTGCTTCTCCGGTAAAGACCCCACGAAGGTTGACCGCTCCGGCGCCTACATGGCCCGGTATATCGCCAAGAACATCGTTGCCGCAGGCATCGCAGACAGGGCGGAGGTTCAAATCGCCTACGCCATCGGCATAGCCCAGCCGCTTTCAATCCTTGTCGATACATCGAACACGGGGAAAATATCCCACGAAAAGATAGTGAAGATAATCAGAGACAATTTTGACCTTACCCCAAAGGGTATTATAACCAAACTTGACCTGAGAAGGCCGATATATAGGAAAACAGCCTCCTATGGACATTTTGGAAGGCCTGACCCCGATTTCACATGGGAAAAGACGGACATGGCTGAGCATCTCAGAAAAGAGGCCGGCCTTTAGGGCATCGATGCCCATTTTAAATAGAAAAAAAGGAGACTTGCCAACATGGTAAAACACGACGTAAAGGATATAGGACTTGCTGACCAGGGGAAGCTGAGAATCGAATGGGCAGAGATGGAAATGCCGGTACTGCGCTCAATTAAAGAGCAATTTTCAAAAGACAAACCCCTCAAGGGCATGCGCATGGCAGCCTGTCTGCATGTAACGACAGAGACGGCAAACCTGATGGAGACACTAAAGGCCGGCGGTGCGGAGGTAGCTCTTTGCGCCTCAAATCCGCTCAGCACTCAGGACGACGTAGCGGCAAGTCTGGTAAAGCATTCGGACATACCGGTCTTTGCCATCAAGGGCGAGGACAACGAAACGTATTATAAGCACATTATGGCCATGCTGTCATTCAAGCCTCAAATAACGATGGACGACGGTGCCGATGTAGTCAGCGTGCTTCATAAAGAGGGAAAAGACCTGCTTTCCAACGTGATAGCTGGAACTGAGGAGACCACCACCGGGGTTATCAGGCTTCGCGCAATGGCCGAAAAAGGCGTGTTGAAGTACCCAATCATAGCCGTCAACGATGCCCTTACCAAGCACCTGTTTGACAACCGCTATGGCACAGGCCAAAGCACTATGGACGGGATTTTAAGGGCGACCAACAGGCTGATAGCGGGTTCGATATTCGTGGTATGCGGTTATGGCTGGTGCGGACGCGGGGTTGCGATGAGGGCGCGGGGAATGGGCGCTCATGTTGTGGTAACGGAGATAAATCCCCTGAAGGCGCTCGAGGCAACGATGGACGGCTATGACGTAATGCCTGTGATGGAGGCCGCAAAGGTTGGCAATATATTTGTTACCGTAACCGGCAATATTAATGTGATAAGCGAAAAGTGTTTCGGTGTGATGAAAGACGGCGCTATAGTGAGCAACGCAGGGCATTTTAACGCGGAGATAGAGCTTACGGCACTGACAAAGATGGCCGTTGGAAGGCGGGAGATAAGGGCGTTCGTCGAGGAGTTTACGCTGCCGAATAAGCGCAGGATATATGTGCTTGGCGAGGGCAGGCTGATAAATCTGTCATCGGCCGAGGGGCATCCTTCATCTGTAATGGACATGAGCTTTGCGAATCAGGCAATGTGTTCGGCGTATGCCATATCAAACCATAAGAAGCTCAAGAATACTGTTTACAGCGTTCCTGAGGAGATAGACCGCGAGATTGCGAAGCTCAAACTAAAGTCGATGGGCATAAAGATAGACAAGCTGACGAAGGCCCAGAGTGACTATCTCAGGAGCTGGGAGATGGGGACATAATTGATTTAAAGACGCTCTCTCGTGCTGAGATCGGAGATTTGTTTCAGAAGATGGGGCTTCCCCAATTCAGGGTGTCTCAGCTGATACATTGGATGTATGAGAAGAACGCGGCGTGCATAGACGATATAACCGAGTTTTCGAAGCCCTTGAGGGAGACCCTTAAGGGCTTTTCGTATATTGGCGGCCTGAAGATCCTCAAAAAGACGGCCTCGCCCGATGGGACTTTGAAGCTGCTCTTTGGGCTTGAGGACGGGCTGAGTGTCGAGGGTGTGTTAATCCCGGACGAATACCGCCTGACGCTCTGCGTATCATCGCAGGTAGGCTGTGCTATGGGCTGCCGGTTTTGTCTGACCGCGACGATGGGATTTATAAGAAATCTGAGGGCGGATGAGATAGCCGGGCAGGTTATGGCCGTAAGGCAAGAGCTTCAGGCCCAGGGTGGAGTAAGCAGCGAAATAACCAACATCGTGTTTATGGGGATGGGCGAGCCGCTGAGAAATTATGACGGGGTGGTGCGCGGCATCAACATATTAACCGGCTTCATGGGGATATCGAAGAGGCGGATTACGCTGTCAACGGCGGGCGTGGTGCCGGAGCTTCAGAAATTATACAAAGAGATACCGGAGGTAAATCTGGCCGTCTCACTAAACGCAACGACAGACGAGACGCGCTCATCGCTGATGCCGGTGAACAATAAATACGATATCGGCTCGCTTTTGAGGGCGTGCGGCAGGCTGCCAATCTCATCGAGGAGGCGCATAACCTTTGGCTACGTGTTGCTGAAAGGAATAAACGACACCCCGGCCGACGCGCGGCGCCTGATTGCCCTGTTAAAAGGTCTGAATGCAAAGGTCAACCTTATTCCATTCAATGAATATGACGGGGCCAAATTTGAGCCGCCGGATGAGAAGACGGTTCTTGAGTTTCAGCAAATCCTTGTTGACAGACATGTTACGGCGTTTATAAGAAAGAGCATGGGGCGGGAGATCGGCGCGGCCTGCGGGCAGCTAAGAACCTGCTACGAAGCGGCTCAGACAGAGTTGCCTTCATAGAAGTAAGAAAAGTTGCCTTCATTGAAGTAAGACAACTTGCGTTCATAGAAGTAAGAAAACTTGAATCATCCTGAGCCACGGAATCATCCTGAACCACGGAATCATCAGCCACAGAATCATCCTGAGCCTGTCGAAGGATGCTCCTTTAAGTCTCATTTCCCCATAAATCGGAAATCCTTCGACAAGCTCAGGATGATTCGATTGTTTCAGGATGATTCGATTGTTTGATGATGATTCAAATCTTCTTACTTATTTGAACGCATTTTGGTATAAGGCGGAGAAGCCTAAAATATAATAAATTACCGGGTTTTTAGGGTAGGTATGAGATTGCGGAGTACACCCTTGAGGTTACCTGTGCAACCATCGCGTTAGGTAATTTCCATGCTGTGGCATAAATTACCTACAAAGAAACCAGCCTTCCACCGATTGATTTTAAAATTCATTCATGCAATTATAAGACATTAGTGCGTTCATTAGCCAGACGGTATTATCTGAGCGCAGAAAAAGTTATTTAGTGGAAAGTCGTGGCGTGTATGATTCTTAGCTCACTAAAAATAGTTTATATATAATTAAACAAGGAGGTGATTAAAGATGAACTATAAGATTTTATTAATGCTGATGGCCTTTGCGTTATTATTGTCCGGTCATTCGGGCAATGCCGATGCCATGAGCGCACCTGCTCTGTCGATTGTTCCTGTGGGTGAAGGGACATCCGTGGTAGTTTCGGCTGACAACGTTATGTATGGCGCAGATGCGTGGGGTATCCCTCAGAAAGGCGGTAATCCCGTATTATTGGCGAAGAGGCATCGTCATAATTCGAGGAATAAATGGAAGCGCAAACATTCTCGTAAGGGAGCGGCGCCTCCTCAGCAGCCAATGCCGCAACAGCCCATGCAGCAACAGCCAATGCAGCAGCAGCCTATGCAGCAGCCAGTGCACTGATAGATTCAATGATATTAACTGAGTTAACGGGGCCTTATGCCGTAAGACATGAGGCCTTTGGAATTAAAAATGAATTCGTAAGTTCAGGCATTTTTAATTCCGGGAATAAGTCCATATAGTGCGTATTTTGGTACAGAATTCAGGGATTGTTTTTTCAATTCGGAGGGCTATGTATGGGTAAATATCCAAAGGGAATATTGATAATGTGGCTTATTGCCGTGGGATTGGCTTTTACTATCGTGCCTTTTAAAGGTTATAGAATTAATATATTGGGCATAGAAATATCCTCAGGTCAGAGCTATGGATTTGTTTTTAATCCAGACCTTCCATTTGCGAATATTTCTTTTTCAATAATCTTTATCGAGGTGGTTTTGATTAGTATATTTGCGGTTATTGTTCACTTGGTCATTAACCGGAAATAAGTTGAAGGCTAACAATGACAGTTTATGTGCCTGCAATGGAGGATAAGAAGCGATTATGATAAATATTTTTATAGTTGACGACCATCCTATTGTCAGGTCTGGAATTGCTAAAATACTCTCGGACAACCCTGAAATGTGTGTGATCGCGGAGGCGCAAAATGCCCGGGCGGCCTTGGATATCTTAGATAAAATAAACCCCAATATCGTTATTTTAGACATTTCCCTGCCCGATGAAAGCGGCCTTTGGGTGCTGGAGAAAATAAAGCAGAAATATCCTGACCTGCACGTTCTTATGCTGTCTATGCATTCCGAGGAACAGTATGCCGTGGCGTCTTTAAACCTGGGCGCTTCAGGATATTTAACAAAGAAGACCCTGCCTGAAGAACTCATGACGGCAGTAGAGAAGATAATGACCAGAGGAAAGTATATAACCGAAACCCTTGCGGAAAAACTCGCTGACAGAATGGATATTCATACCAACAAGCTACCCCATGAGGCGTTGGTTGGCAGAGAATTTCAGGTAATGCTGATGATGGCGTCCGGCGCCACTCCTAAAGAAATTGCCAGCGCCCTCGGTTTAAATGTAAAAACAATTAATACATACAGAAATAATATATTATTAAAGATGAATCTGCATAATAATGCCGATGTTGTAAAATATGCCATGAAAAATAATCTCATCAGCCAGGACTATTAACTGCTTTTATTCACGAAGACAGAGAACGGTCATATAGGTAATTTACCTATACTTTTCTAATTGTTCCTACATAGAAAAGAGCCTTATACCGATTGTTTTAGAATTTAATTAATGTGATAATGAACTAAGTATTCCTACATGTACAAGATCGGCTGCGTATAATTGCCTGGGCAATTAAAGTAAAATTTCAGAAATAACTATGGAGGTAAAAATGAACCACAGTACAGTTTTAAGAAATATAGTATTTCTACTGTTAGCAGCCGGCGCGCTTACGTTCGCGGGCTGTGCCGAAAGGGTGTACGCCCCTAAGCACGCCATATGGTACTACCACAAGGAACTTCCCGAGGCCGACAAGGCAATAGATGCTGCCAGAGCTTCCGGTAAAGACAAGGAATGTCCCGTTGAATTTGCCGCCGCTGCAAAGATGCGCGACGATGCTTACGCAACCTACTGGGCATGTCATACGCAGGAAGGTATCGACATGGCTATGAAGGCCACTGCTATGGCTAAGGCGTTGTGCCCGTCCAAGCCAATGGCAAAAGCACCAGCATCAACACCAGCGCCAACACCAGCACCAACACCTATTCCTGAGCCGGCTAAGGTGGAACATAAGAAAGAAATTGTCATTACATTGGTCAAATTCGATTTTGACAAGTACAACATCAAGGATATGTATAAGCCTGAGCTGGACGAGGCTGCTGCCAGTATCATAAAGCAATATCCCGATGCTAACGTTTTGATAGAGGGAAACACTGACAGCGTAGGTACCCTGGATTACAATCAGGCCTTATCCCTGAGAAGGGCTAATGCCGTCAAAGACTACCTCGTTTCAAAAGGTATCAGGGCAGACAAAATTAGGGTTGAGGGTTACGGCAAGACACGTCCTGTGGCCACCAACGAGACAGCTGAAGGTAGAGCGCAAAACAGGGGAGCCGACGAAACCCATAAGGTCGAAATTCGCGTCAGACCATAATAAGCATTGAGACTGTAGGGCCAGGTCTGGATGACTGGCCTTTTTTTTTGATGCGTGTCCGGAAAATCCAATAAAATGTGGGTAAATATTATTGCCTATTTATGTTTAATAAGAGATTTATGGGATAGGTAAATAAACCGTGATACCGGAAATTACCTACATAGAAACCTGTCTATCACCTATTGATTATCAAAATTAGTTATGTAACAATAAGTTACATGAGGAGTTTATAAGTAATCAGAAGTTAAGTCAACGTCTTAATAAGGAGAAGCGCAATGGATACCATACTTATAATCGTTCTTTTTTCGGTTTTGGTGTGGCGGCTGCTGCCGGAGAGGACGATGGGGCAGTCAGCCGCCCACAGGAGGAGTCAAATGAATAGAGTATTTCCGATGTTACTATTAATGTTTTTTGTATTAGCCGTGTTTTCCGTCCGCGTCTCTATGGCCGGTGAAGTGGTTGGGGCTGGGGAAATGGCAGGGAAAGCAGCAGGTAAATATATTGACGACTCAGTAATCACGACAGAAGTCAAGGCGATAATCGTTAAAAATGCAAGTGATTATTATCTGAAGATCCATGTGACAACAACGAAAGGAGATGTTGTTCTTAGGGGTTTTATCGATGACGGAGATACCGAAATGCTGCTCGTTGAAAAAATCGGAAAAATCAATGGCGTGAGATCCGTAAAGAGCCTCCTGAGAATGGAAGACATCAGGAGAAAGGAAGACAATGAAAAAATGGAAGAAAACTTTAGAAGACAGTAGGTAAGACGTATCTGATGCTAATTAATAACGGAGTTAACAACTCAAAAACCTAAAAGGAGAGCTACCATGAAGTCAGGAAGGTGATAGAGACATAGCAGGAAGGGTAACTGACGATATACGATGTTTCAGATGAAGTTAAAATAAAAGGAGGTATAGCACATGATAATCGGCAAAATGACAATAACTAAACTGATGCTTCTCGCGATGCTCATAGCATTGCCCTCAGGGCTGGTATTTGCTGAAATGAATTCGGATACAATGTTTCAGACCGGAAGTGTTAATGGGATAAATTACATTGCCGGCGGCATAGGACTGGATGAAAGAGAAGCCCTCAGTGCCATAGCGGGATCTAAATATAACGTAAAACTGGTCTTCGCACTGATTGCAAGGAATTACGTCTCCGACATTCCAATAGAAATCACAAACAAGAGCGGCAAGAAGGTTCTTGAAGTAATCTCAAGCGGGCCGGTTTTTTACGTCAACCTTCCCCCCGGCGCTTATACAGTAAGGGCGTCGTATGAGGGTGTTGCAATAACTCATCATATCAACGCCGGCAGCGCTGCCGCGAGACAGGTGGTCTTCGGATGGCGATAAGATAAGTTCTGTGAGCAGGAGGAGACCGTACAGTTGGCATGAGGCCGTTTTGTGAGGAAGTTTTATAAATCGAACAGAAAAGTAAGGAGGACCAAAGATGTTTAAAATAAGAAAAATAAACAACCTGATGATAGGCTTGAGTCTTTTGGCAAGCCTGATATTAGTTGTGCTTACAGGAGGGATGTCCCCGGCATTGGCTGCTGCGACGGCGCCAGACCTTGCCTCCAACAGCACATACGCTGTCACATCCAGCACTTTTACTAATTCCAACCTGGCGCCGTACACAATTATCAACGGCAACATCTGTTGGACTACACCATCTGCTACGCTGCCGACGACAATTACAGGCACGACACTTGTGAGGTAAGCTGGAAAAAGTGGACACCAAAATAGAGTAAAATAAGAAACTCAATGGAGGTGTCAGATGGAAAGGATCCCGAATGGGAAGTACACGAAGGAGTTCAGAGAGGAAGCGGCAAAATTA
>JADFYO010000077.1 GCA_015233015.1 Nitrospirota bacterium
TAGGTTTTTTAGGGCGTTAGGGCTAATATAATCCCCTCGCAAAGGGAAATAAACTCTGAACCCCCTCACAAAAATCCCCCACAAACCTGAAACTGAGACCGCGGCTCAATTTGATGGTGGATTTAGGCCCCCTTCCTTACTTGCATTTTTACTTCACCGAGAATTGCTGGCTATCCTTGTCACAGCAAAGTAGAAATGTCCTATCAGGTTAATACCCATTTGAGAATGGAAAGGTGGTTGCAGGCAGCATGATTGCAGGCAGCATTTGTTTTTTTTTTATTTATTATATTACACTAACAACCGGCTATGCCTGGAATGTACCGGAATACAGCAGGCCGGAATGCGGCAAGGGCGTCAGTACGGCAGGTGGCGGCAAGTGGCGGCAAGTGGCGGCAAGTGTCTAAAAATAACGTTTACTACATACTGGTTGAGCCAAAAGAAGGCGGCAACATTGGAGCCTCGGCAAGGGCGATTAAAAATATGGGCTTTCGGAATCTCGTCCTCGTAAGGCCGTGCGGCCATTTGACTGATGAGGCATATCGTTTTGCGCATGGCGCTGCCGATGTGCTGCATGGGTGTGCCGTATATAATAACTTTAACGACGCACTTGGAGATAAAGCAATCGTAATAGGAGTGTCGCGGCGTTTTGGCAATAAGAGGGGTCTGAGGCTGCCTGTGGCGGAAGGCGCCAAATATGTCCTGGGTATGGCGGCGTTAAATAAAGTCGCCATTGTCTTTGGACGCGAGGACAACGGTCTGCTCAACGAGGAGATTAGCTCATGCGGCATGTTGTTGTACATACCGGCGGATGAGGCCCAGCCCTCTCTTAATCTCGCTCAGGCGGTCATGGTTACGGCATACGAAATCGCGCGCCTATATAACAAAGATGACAAAGACGATAACCGCTTGGGGGTCTCGCACGAACTGGTATGCGGCGACAGTTTAGAGCTGCTGTACGAGCGAATTCACAGGTTGCTGCCACTCATGGGATATGGGTTCAGAGGCTCTGAGGACCTTGCCGGAGGGATTTTAAGAAACATCAGACGGCTGGTCGGGCGGGCCGGTCTCACACAATGGGAACTAAACATGCTATATGGTTTTTGCGCCAGAGCAGAAGAAAAAATAAAAGGAGAGCTATGAAAAACATAAGAACGCTGTCATTAATCCACTCCATAATAGTTTGCGCGGTATGCACAGGGGCATTTTTTTATTCGATTGCCGAGGGGGCAGGCACTTATTCTGTAAACGACCCGTCTAAGACCCTGTTGGGCGTGGTACAGACATATAAGACAACCGACAACGACACGCTTTTAGACGTAGCGCGCCTCTTTGGCATAGGCTATAATGCCATAACGGAGGCCAATCCGGCGGTTGACCCCTGGGTGCCTGCCGAGGGGATCGCAATAACCATTCCAACGCAATGGATAGTCCCGGAGCTCCTTGACGACGGTATCTTAATCAACCTTGCCGAGATGAGGTTGTATTCTTTTTTCTCATCTAACGGGCACAAATTCGTCAAAGCGTACCCAATAGGCATAGGAAGAGAAGGATTTAATTCGCCGGAGGGGCTTTTCCGCATAACAGGCAAGATAGAAAATCCGGCATGGCGGCCAACTAAACGAATGAGAGATGAAAACCCTGACCTCGACCCGATTATTCCACCCGGGGAGGACAATCCGCTTGGAGACTACTGGCTCCAGCTTTCCATTCCAAGTTATGGTATCCACGGCACCAATAAACCATACAGTGTCGGCAGGAGGATAAGTTCCGGCTGCATCAGACTCTACCCGGAAGACATCGAGGAGCTATATAGTTATGCGAAGGTCAAAACCACTGTAAAGATAATAAACGAACCCGTCAAGGCAACGCGATACAATGACATGGTTTATATCGAAGTCCACGCTAATGGATTTAACATCGAGGAGCTGGCGGCTAAGGCTCTTAAACAACTTAGCGGGAAGGACCTGCTCAAATTCGTCGATCCAAAACTGCTTAAGTCCGCAATCGACGATGCAACAGGCCTTCCCACCATAATCTCAAGATAGGAAAAGTCTTTACTCGGCCTTTTTCTCTTCGGCTTTCTTCTCGGCCTTTTTCTCGGCTTTTTTCTCGGCTTTTTTGCCTTTCTTACCCTTGTGGTGTTTGTGCATTCCCGCCTTGTGGTGGTGACCGGCGCTGGTCTTCTCTAATGACTTGTCGAAACACTTCGCACATACTGACGCGGCTCTTTCTGCTTTCTTAGCGGCGTCTTCTGCCCTGTCAGCAGCTGAACTTGCCTTTGCGGCTGAGTCTGCGGCCTTTGCAGCTGAGTCTTTGGCGCTTGATGCGGACTTCTCACATGATGCCTTTGCTTCGTCGGCTGCCTTTAAAGCGTTCTGTAAGAGAGCCTTGTCTTCCTGCCTCAACTCAGTGTAAGTACACCCAAACGTTACCAGCGATAGGGACAGAAACAATACTGCTAATACCTTCATGTCTAAACCTCCTTATTACTGCTATATTCCGTTTTGATAAAACGGTTTACCTCATCTTCTCCCGGACAGTCGTTAAATATTTTCGCCATTCTCAATATTTCCGCCCTTCCGGATACTCACCAAATTCCGTATATTCCTTCATACTTCAATACTATATTACAACAGCTACGCTCAAATCAAGTTATTTTTTATCAACGCAACAAAAAAAATTGTCTGTTGGAAAAAACCCCCGCCGTTGCGATATACTACTCAAACAATTCTATTTTAAAAGAGGTAATCTTATGAAGGTTCTTGTAATTGGCGGTGGAGGCAGGGAACATGCGCTTGTCTGGGCACTGAGGAGATGTAAACGCGTGGACAAGGTTTACTGCTGTCCCGGCAACGCGGGGATTGCGGAGCTGGCCGAATGTATAACAAATATCGACCCATACAATATTAAGGCGCTTGTTGACCTTGTAAAATGTGAATGGATAGACTTAACCGTAGTAGGCCCTGAAGTGCCGCTTGGACTGGGGATAGTCGATTTATTCGAGCGTGAGGGCCTCAAGATATTCGGGCCGAACCAAAGGGCCGCCGGTCTTGAGACCAGCAAGGTATTCGCGAAGGATTTTATGAGAAGGCATGGAATACCAACCGCCCGATACAAGGTATTTTCTTCATATCCAGAGGCCCATAATTATATTCGTTTAATGGGCGCCCCTATCGTTATCAAGGCCGACGGCCTTGCCGCAGGCAAGGGGGTCATAGTTGCCGGGACGTATGAAGAGGCTGAGAGCGCGTTAAGATTAATTATGATAGACAGGGCATTTGGCGACGCTGGCAACAAAGTTATCATAGAAGAGTGTCTGACCGGTGAGGAAGTATCTTTTATGGCCATTACCGACGGTAAAACTATCCTCCCCATTCCTACATCGCAAGACCACAAGCGGGTATATGATAACGATAAAGGGCCGAATACCGGAGGCATGGGCGCTTACAGTCCCGCCCCGTTGGTGGACGACGCCCTGCAAGAGACTATTATGGAAACTATCATGCGCCCAACCATATCATTGCTTGCCAAAGACGGCATTAAATATAAGGGCGTACTCTACGCCGGATTAATGATACATGAGGGCAGGCCCTATGTGCTTGAGTATAACTGCCGGTTTGGGGACCCCGAGGCTCAGGCCATTCTTATGCGGCTTGACTCCGATATTGTTGACATATGTCTTTCAGTTCACGATGGAACGCTTGAATCTACTGAAATCCAATGGAACCCGGACGCCGCCGTTGGGGTGGTCATCGCCGCGGGCGGCTATCCCGGCGAGTTTCAGCGAGGGAAAAAGATTACCGGACTTGACTCCATTAAGCCAAACGCCGGTGTTTATTGCTTTCACAGCGGGACGGCCTTCGATAACGGCGGCATCGTCACCTCTTCGGGAAGGGTGCTTACCGTTACCGCCCTTGGCAAAGATATCTCCGAGGCAAAAGACAACGCCTACATGGCAGCCGCCAAAATCCACTTCGACGATATGCACTACAGGACGGACATCGCCATGAGGGCACTCAACCGGGGTTAATCACTGACTTTGGACTATACGGCGCATCTCGCAGCAGCTGCCAGTGTACTGTACCCTGTACTATGAATACACACCTTGCACAAATCAACACCATTAGTTATCCTAGTTATCAGGAAGGAAAGGCAGCCGGACATGTCTTTAAGCGTGGGTAGTTCAGGCGGGAGTTATCAGATAATGACGGTCATATGATAACAAATATTATATATTTAGTATCTATCGGCCTGCAGCTATTGGTCGGGCTATATGCCCTGTCCCTGATTCGCATAACAGGCCGTAAGATGGCATGGATATTAATCTCTTCTGCAATGATTCTGATGGCCGGCCGCCGTACAGTTTTGTTTTTTTACATCCTATCCGCAGGCAGACAGCCAGGCATGGACGCCTCGGAATTAATTGCCCTTGCTGTCTCCTGCCTCATGATGGTGGGTGTTCATCTTATAAGGCAATATTTCCTTTCCTTTAATGAAAACTATAATAAGTGCAAGCAGGCAAACGATGCGTTGCTTGCAAGTGAGGCGCGCTACCGGTCTTATACCGACCTGACGGATCAAATTGGATGGATTTGGTTTACTAATGCCGATGGAAAAGTTGTAGAAGACATCCCGTCATTGAGGAGATTTAATGGTCAGACATATGAAGAGGCCAAAGGGTTTGGATGGGTAAAAGTACTTCATCCCGATGACGCTGAGCGCACCGCGCAGGTATGGAATAAGGCTGTGGCCACAAAGAGCTTCTATGAGACCGAATACCGCATGCGCAGACATGACGGAGTTTACAGGGACTTCATGGCGCGGGGTTTCCCTAACCTTAGAGAAGACGGAAGTATTCGGGAATGGGTTGGGACTTGTATCGACATCACCGAGCGTAAGCAGGCGGAACAAGAACTCCGTTTAGTTATGCAGCGTCTTGAATTAGCAGCCCGGTCAGCTAACCTTGGGATATGGGACTGGGATGTTACCAACAACATAATGACCTGGGATGACCAGATGCTTGAACTCTACGGTCTTACATGGGAAACATTTCCCGGAGGTGTGGAGGCATGGCAGAACGGCCTGCACCCAGATGACCGCGACAAGACCATCGAAGAATGTGGCGCTGCTTTAAAAGGTGAGAAAGAGTGGGATACGGATTTCAGAGTGTTGCATCCCAACGGGACGGTAAGACACATAAAGGCTAATGGCATGGTGGTTAGGGATTCTCAGGGAATCCCTGTCCGTATGCTTGGAACAAACTATGATATTACTGAGCAAAAACTCAGAGAGAAACAGGAACGGTACCGCAGCCATACCATGCTGACCACACTTATAGACAATGTGCCGGATCTCGCATGGATCAAGGATAGGGAAGGCCGGTATATTTTAGTCAATGAGGCATTCTATCTGGCCTTTAACATTCCTGTCGATGTAGCGGTTGGGAAAACCGATTTCGATGCCTTGCCAAGGGAATTGGCCGAGAAATATCGCTCGGACGACGAAGCCGTGATGGCGGCAGGCGTCAGAAGGTGTATAGAAGAGCCGGTCATAGATGCAGAGGGACAAACGCATACCGTAGAAACCATCAAAACTCCAATTAAGGATGAGAATGGCGCAGTCATCGGAACGGTTGGCATTGCCCATGACATCACCAAACGTAAGCGCCTGGAAGACGAGCTAAAGGAATTAAACATGACCCTCGAGCAGCGTGTAGTTGAAGAGACGAATAAACGTCTTACTCAGGAGCATTTGTTGATTCAACAATCGAAGATGGCTTCTATGGGCGAGATGATTGGGCTGATAGCCCATCAGTGGAGGCAGCCTCTGAATGCGATAGGCTTGACGGTGCAGGACATAAAAGAGGCGTATAACTATGGAGAACTCAACGAGGATTATATAAAAAATACTGTCGATACAACCATGAATCAAGTGTGTTTTATGTCAAAGACGATAGATGATTTCAGGGATTTTTTCAAACCGTCAAAGGAACAAGTCCGGTTCGATGTTAAATCTGCCATAGAAGAGCTTCTCTTGATGTTCGCACAGATGTTTAATAAAAGCGATATAGATATTAATATAGAAACCGGACAGGATACAATACTGGTTACGGAGGGGTATCCCAATGAGCTTAAACAGGTGATACTCAACATCCTCAATAACGCTAAGGATGCTATTTCTTCAAAAAGAGAAGTCGGCAATGAATTACAGGGGCGGATAGAGATTAATCTCAGCAATAACGAACAAAAGGACAAGATTATTGTGTCCATGCGGGATAATGGAGGCGGTATTCCAGAACATGTAATAGAAAAGATATTTGAACCTTACTTCACAACTAAAGGAACTATAGGTACCGGCATAGGGCTTTATATGTCAAAAACCATAATCGAAACAAATATGGGTGGCACATTATCTGCCCGAAATATTGATGGCGGCGCGGAGTTTATGATAAGCTTTAAGGTAAGTGAACCCCGGAGAAAAGGGATATGACAATAGACACATCAGATAAAAATATTTTCCCCGGTTATAAGCCATATGCCGACCTGACTGAATTAAACCAACACAGGGACTTGCTCGATACGGTTGGGAAGGCCGCGTTGGAGCGAATAGCAAGAAGTTACCTTGATTTACTTGAAACATCGACTACAATTTACGAAGTTGACGGCAGTTACGCTACGGCGTTATTTTCATCGGGATACTGTAAATTATTAGATAGTGCATCGAGGGAACTATGTAATACGTCCGACAATGCCGAGGCCATTGCTTGCGGTAAGTGGTTGTGTCACGAATCGCGTTGGACCAATGCGTCAAAAATTACGATTGAGACAGGAGTCCCTTACGATTTAAGACCATGTAATGGCGGTTTAAATATATATGCGGCTCCGATAAAGGCATTTGGCAGGATAGTCGGCTCTATAAACTGTGGTTATGGCCAGCCACCGTCAGACGATAAAACTATCAACGAACTATCTGAAAAGTATAATGTCGATAAGGCAAAATTAAGAGAGATGGCACAGGAATATAAGGAAAGGCCGGAGTATATCATTGAAGCTATAAAACGGAATATATTATTGTCCGCAGATTTGATTGGCGATATATATGAGCGCAATAAGTTAGCGTCTGAATTATCTGTGAAAGAGGAACAGTTACATACGGCGTTTGAATTCAGCACAATAGGCATAGCGATAACTTCACCCGAAAAGGGGTGGGTGACTGTAAATGAGAAGATTTGCAATATGATGGGCTACACACGGCAGGAACTTTCACAGATGACATGGTCAGAAATCACGCACCCGGATGACCTCAAATCAGATGTAACACAGTTTAACCGTGTGCTCGCCGGTGAGATAAATGGCTACAGCCTGGACAAACGCTTTATCCGCAAGGATGGTTCTGTCATATTCACAACGCTGTGGGTTAATTGTAAACGCAAAGACGACGGCAACATAAAATATTGTGTAGCCCTGATTCAGGATATAACCGGCAGGAGGAAGATAGAAGAAGAGCGCGAGCAGTTCCATAAATTTTTTAACAGCTCCGATGATCTGATGGTGATAGCAGACCCAAATGGGGCATTTAAGAGTATAAACCCTGCCTGTATGAAGGTCTTGGGTTATTCCGAAGAGGAACTGCTGTCAAAACCTTTTATTGATTTCGTTCATCTGGATGACCGGCAGTCAACGTTAGACGAAATGGTGCGGCAGATTCAAAGGGGCTATTCGCTGGATTTTGAAAATCGTTATATATGCAAAAACGGTTCTTTTCGTTACCTGTCCTGGCACGCCAGCTATATTGCGAGTGAAGGTATAACCTATGCAACAGCCCGTGACGTTACAGACTTTAAGATGCTCGAGGCCGACCTGACAAAGACAAATACGGAGAGGATATGGTTAGAAGAACAAAATAAAACAATTTTAAGTACATCTATCGATGGTTTTTTAAAAGTGGACCCCTCCGGCCATTTATTATATGCAAACGAAGCATTTTGTAATATGACTGGATATACACAAGAAGAGTTGTTACAGATGGGCATACAGGGTCTTGAAGCATCAGAATCTCCAGAGGAAATAAATAGCAGCTTAAATAAGACGATGGAAGCGGGGGGAGACAGGTTTGAAACAAAACATAGGTGTAAGGATGGCAGGATTATCGATGTCGAAGTGAGTGTTAATTATAGTAAGAAAGATGACCTGTTGTTTGCATTTATAAGAGATATAACGGCACGTAAACGAATGGAAGACGAAATAAATACAATAAACCGGAACTTACAAAAAAGAGTAGAAGAGGAGGTTGCCAAAAACCGCGTCAAGGACCAGCTCATGTACGAGCAGTCCCGGTATTTATCCATGGGCGAGCTGCTTATGAACATATCTCACCACTGGAGGCAGCCGCTCTGCGGAGTAGCGCTTTCAATTCAGGACATAAAAGACGCGTATCTGTATAATGAATTAGATGCACATTATCTGGAAAAGAATGTAAAGCTTGCTATGTCTGAGTTAAAAACACTATCGGGCATTATCGATACCTTCAGGAACTTCTATGTCTATGATAAAGGGCAAAAGGAATTTAACATAGCCGCCGAAATTAACAGAGCCACTACCCTTATCTCAGAAGCTGCTAAAGAGAAGCGTATCGTTATTGACAAGGAATTGGACGAGGCTCTGACGGTGCGGGGATATCCGACTGATTTTGCCCATGCGATTTTAGATGTTCTTACTAATGCTATGGACAACTTTGGAAAAAAAGATGCGACTGGTGCTATAATTAAAATAAGGCTATTTAAGGAGGCATCAAAAAACATTATAAAAATTCTTGACAACGGCGGCGGAATTCCTGATGATATAATAAACAAGGTGTTTGATCCTTATTTTACCACTAAGGACAAATCGCGCGGAACCGGAATGGGGTTATATACGACAAAGGTGACAATCGAACAGAAAATGGCCGGCACGATTTCGGCAACAAATATCGATGGCTGGTGCGAACTGAGGATAGAGCTATAATGGACGAATCCATATTAAAATCAATAGCAGTGCTTTACGCAGAAGACGATGATTATATAAGAATGATGATTACCCGGTTTCTGAAAAGAAGGGTAGCCAAAGTATTAGAAGCAGCTAACGGTAAGGAAGGGCTGAATTTATATCTATCCAATAAAGACGATATCAATCTAGTGATAACCGATATTCAGATGCCCGGTATGAACGGGATGGCTATGATTGACGAGATACTGAAACTAAATGAAACCCAGCCAATCATAATAACCACCGCGTATGGCGACGAGTATGTCGCAAACGACAAGGTTTGCAGGAATATAATAAAACCCATAGATAACGATGAACTGATTGAGGCTATTATGTCCTGTTTAGGCTATGTCCTGTTTAGGCATGGAGTAAGGATTAAAGAAGAAGGGGGATAATCCCCCTTCACCCCTGTTCTCGCACATGCTTTATCATAGAGTTTGGGCTGCCGCCCGTTGGCGGCTTCGGTACTCCGGCTGCTCATATAGTTGCAGCCCGCTATTTGGTCATCTTACTCTCGATTTCCTTTATCTTTGGGTTGTTCAGCAGCGCAAGGAATTTCTGATTATTCATAAGCGCTTGCACATCGTTTCTGTTTATGGCCTTCATTATCTCCGGGTCCTCAAGAACTTTTTGCACATCAGGGTCTTCCTTTAAAGAGAGGATGATGTTCATTATATCCTTATCGGCCATCATTTTTCGCTCCAAATCCTTAACCTGGGTAGCAGTGTCCTGCGTGCTGCCTGCCGGTTTGTTGCTGCCTGTGCTGGCTGCCGCGCCCTTTGAGGAAATAGAACGCACCATAGCGTCGTTAATCGTCATCGTACCAAGGGTCGCTGACTTCACCGTATAAACACCGTTGATATAGGAAACTATCTCGCCGGTTATCACACTTCCATCATTGAGCTGAACCTCCCTCACCTCGGCGGCACCGCTCACAGAGGCCATCATAAAAACTATAAACACAGTAAACACCATCGCCGCTGATTTTATCATACTTGT
This sequence comes from Nitrospirota bacterium, assembly GCA_015233015.1. Classification (GTDB taxonomy): domain Bacteria; phylum Nitrospirota; class Thermodesulfovibrionia; order Thermodesulfovibrionales; family Magnetobacteriaceae; genus Magnetominusculus. The sequence continues at coordinate 10,023 of JADFYO010000077.1, forward strand.
CCCTCCCGTTAAACTAAGTTAATTGGCATTCAGATTAACCCCTAAGCTGACCATTACCAAAGACTATGAATTTCTCCGAGGTCAGCTCTTGCAGCCCCATCGGGCCTCTGGCGTGAATTTTGTCGGTAGAGATGCCGATTTCGGCGCCAAGCCCAAACTGTCCGCCGTCGTTGAGGCGGGTTGAGGCATTGATTAACACCGCCGAGGAGTCAACCTCGCGCAGGAATCTCATCGCCCTCTGGTGATTATTCGTAACGATTGCCTCCGTATGCGACGAGCCATACTTCGCTATATGCGCCATGGCCTCGTCGACGCCGGTTACAACCCTGATGTTTAATTTCAGAGAAAGGTACTCGACATAATAATCCTCGTCTTTGACAGGGGAGACCTGACCTGGACATATCCGCGCAGTCTCAGAGCAGCCCAGTACGCTTACACCGGCATCGCTGAAACGTCTTACCATTAGGGGCAGAAACTCCTCCGCTATCGCTGCGTCCACAAGCAGCGTCTCCATCGCGTTACACGTGCCGGGGCGCTGCACCTTAGAATTTAAGCTTATCTCAGAGGCCATGTCCATGTCGCAATCACGGTCAACAAACACGTGGCAGACCCCCTTATAGTGCTTCAGCACAGGGATTCGGGAGTTTTCAGTCACGGTGCGAATGAGGCCCTCGCCTCCCCGCGGGATTACTAAATCTATGAGGCCCTCAAGTTTCAGCATCTCCATGACGACTTCCCTGTCTGTGTTATCGATAAATGTTACCACCCCTTCGGGTAGATCTGCGTTCTTTACCGCTTTGCGCAGGATGGATACTATTGCCTTATTAGAATTAATGGCCTCTGACCCACCCCTCAGGATTACCGCGTTACCGGCCTTTATACACAGACCGGCGGCATCGGCTGTAACATTGGGGCGTGCCTCATATATCATGCTAATCACACCTATGGGAACCCTCATCTTACCGACAAGCATCTCGTTTGGCCTTTTGCGCATATTAGCAATTTCACCCACGGGGTCTGCCATCTGCGAGACCTCGATAAGCCCCGTGGACATCTCCTCTATTCTTTTTTCGTTAAGAGTGAGCCTGTCTATCATCGCCTCGCTGAGACCTTTTACTTTAGCCGCGGCGACATCCTTTTGGTTTTCACTTATGAGATACTTCTTTTCTGCCTTCAGCCCGTCGGCCATTTTGACCAATATTGTGTCTTTCTGCGCTGTCTCAGCCACGGCTATAGCCCTTGCGCCCTCGCGCGCCTCAAGGGCTTTGTTCTTTACGTATTCAATAATATCCACGATAGCTCCTCATTTATTCGTTTTTCGTCTTCTGTCGTAAGACGCCTTATATGCCGTAGTGCAGGAGGCATAAATGTCCTCCGCGGCCTTTTCCCATGAAAACCTGCTTGCGTACTGGATGCACTTGGAAATCATTTCTTCTTTCAGGGTCTTATTTTCTAATACCTTAAGAATGCCCTTGCTTAGTGACACTGCGTCCCAGGGATTATACAGCAATCCCGCATCGAAGACAAACTCTGGCAGCGCCCCGGTGTCTGCCGCAATGACCGGGACTCCAGAGGCCATGGCCTTTAAAATGTTACCGGTAGAGGACGGCTCTATAAGCAAATCGGCGTATGAAAATATCGAAGGCATATCGTCGTCACGGACGCTGGCGAGGTATTTTATTTTATGTGATTGCTCTCTGTCCGGGCCAACAATTAACAGCGAATGTTCAATAAGTGATTGGATGTCGTTAAAGGCAGCGATAACCGTATCGCATATATCGTCAGGGGTATCAGGCTCCACACAAAGAAGTATATATGGCGTGGAAATCCCAAGCCGTTGTGTAACCTCCTCTCTCAAATCATCCAATAAATTAGGAGCCGGCTTGTATAGCGAAGTATCGAGGCCGTGTCCGATTATATCAATATTTGACAGATAAACGCTGGTATAATTCAGAAGCTGTTCTCTGAGGAAATCCGATGCTACGAGCGCCCTGACGTCCTGCCTGTGGAGATGACCAAGGGCGGTCTTAAAATACTCACCCTCGAGGCCGAAACGCTCAGGGTAAAACATAGGATCTAAGTCGTGAACCATTACTGCCATCGGCAGTATATCTATAAAAGGAAACTCTGTGGCCGGACAAAACAGGACATCGGCCTTGTGCCATGCCAGCTGATAGGGTAAGATAGTATTATTGAACATCAGATTGCTGAAATAACTAACGGCGGGTGCGGAGGGGGTCTCAGATGTCAGCACGACATTGGCTTCGTCAACGCCAGGGATAGCAACCGGAGAAAAAACAAGCGTGTCTTCGGCTATACGGCAAAGCCACCGGACGACTTCTCTCGTAAAGACATCCAGAGCGGCAGTCTTAGCGCCCGAGTACGATGCGTTTACGGCTAATCTCATTTTTTTTAAGCATCTCCCATGGACATCGTTTATATTATAATAGTTTATATTATAATATATTAAGGGGTTTTGTGTTAAATATGCAAAGCGGCCTGAAGCAGCAAAAAAAAGTGCGTGAGCACTTGACATTTATGTCTGACCAGTAGTACCATAGATTCATTTTTCAGGAGGTATAATAGTGGAATCGTCACATGCCTTAGTACACATACCCGGAGTGCCGGAGTTTGTAACTTACTCATGGCTTGCCATGGCGCTTCTGATAGGTGTGGCCCTGATTGTCAGGTCGTCTCTGAAGTTAATCCCAGGCAGCCTTCAGAATGTCGTCGAATCAGTTGTCGAGGGCATATATGATTTTTGCGGCGAAAATATAAATCACCACTGGGTGGACTCCATGTTCCCGCTCATCGGGACACTCAGCCTGTATATACTCGTATGTAATCTCTTTGGACTAATACCCGGGTTTGACGCCCCTACGTCGAATATAAACGTTACTGCGTCATGCGCTATACCGGTGTTTTTTGCAACGCACTACTTTGGCCTGCGCGTCCACAAGGCCGCCTATATAAAGCAGTTTGTCGGCCCGATACGCTCAATATACGCGCTGCCGTTGATGATAATGATGTTTTTTATAGAGCTGATAGGGCATTTGGCAAGGCCGATAACTCTTTCAGTCAGGTTGTTTGGAAACATGCTGTCCAAACACATAATACTGACGGTGCTGCTGACGTTAGCACCGGCGATCTTACCGGTTATATTTCTGGGACTTGGAGTGCTGGTAAGCGTAGTGCAGGCATTTGTATTTGTACTCTTAACAACGCTGTATCTGTCAGGTGCCGTCGATGAGGCACACTAAGAAAATATCTCAATGAAAGGAGGATGTACCGTTATGAAGAAATCTGTAGTGATGTTAGCCTTAACGCTGCTGATCGTATCTGCCCCTGCAGCCGTCGTTTATGCAAACGACGCGAACATGGGGAGCGATTCGGGCACGAAGGCGATGGTGGCAATTGGCGCCCTTATAGGTATTGCCATAGCCGCTCTTGGGACGGGCATTGGTCAGGGCCTCGGCCTAAGCAAGGCTTGTGAGGGTGTTGCAAGGAATCCCGGCGCCTCAGGTAAGATTACAACAACGCTGATAGTCGGTCTCGCAATGATTGAATCGCTGTGTATTTATGCCTTTTTGTTGTCTTTGGGCGTGCTGATAAATCAAAAAATGTTCTTTTAACGCACGGGCGCTTGGAGACTTGAGGGAATGGGCATCGTAATAGGACGCATTGCAGTTGGGCAGCTTGAAGTCAACTGTTATATCGTCAGTGACGACACGACAAAAGAGGCAATAGTAATAGATCCAGGGGATGAGCCGGACAGGATTTTGGGCTACCTCTCCGAAAAGGGCCTTGTGCTGGTCAAAATAGTGTGTACGCACACCCATTTTGACCACATAGGGGCACTTCCTGAAATAAAAGAGGTGTCAAAAAATGCCTCTCTGCAAATGCATAAAGACGAACTTACCATTTACAAACAGGCAAAGGACATGGCCGCGGTTTGGGGTTTTCATATTGAAACCATGCCGGCACCGGACGTTTTGCTCACCGAAGGGTCAGAAGTCTCTGTAGGAAACGTCAAATTTAAAGTCCTGCACACGCCGGGGCACACGCCCGGCGGTATATGTATGTACGGCAGCGGTATTTTGATTAGTGGGGACACGCTGTTTGCCGGTTCCATTGGCAGGACAGACCTGCCCGGTGGGAATTTGCCGGCCATGAAGGCGTCGTTTAAAAGGCTGATGGCCCTGCCTGCGGACACAAAGGTCTTCCCGGGGCACGGACCGGCCTCTACGATAGCGAATGAACTGAGAGACAATTTTTTTATCGATGAGATATAGCAGCGGCAAGGGCACTCTGGTGGGGAGTCTGGTGGGCACTCTGTGAGTAATTTAATGTCAGGCAAGAGGCTTGCCTCCGAAATAAAGGCACGTGTCAAAAGGCACGTCGAAAATCTCAGCTTAATGGGTATAGACGTAGGGTTGGCCCTGATGCAAGTTGGCGGCACCGCTTCAGATGAGCAGTATTTAAAAACAACCGTCTCCGTAAGCAAGACAGTTGGGATAAAGACGTATGAATACAGACTTCCTGAGACGGCCTCGTTAAATGAGATATTAAATATTATCAACCAGATAAACGGTGACGAAAGAATAAACGGCCTGCTTGTCCTGTTCCCCATCCCACGTCGCATAAATCCGAGAAGGGTAGTGAACGCCATTGCGCCTGAAAAAGATGTTGACGGCTTGGGTTCCATCTCAGTTGGGATGTTTGCGGCGGAGGAGTCGATGTTTCAGATATTTGACAAAGACGATCTTACTTACGATGATGGGAAAAATTCGACCGTTGCGAATATGGCCTGTGCCCCTCATGGGTTTCTGCCATGTACGCCTTTTGGGGTGATACGCCTGTTAGAGCACTACGGAGTTGAAATAAAAGGGAAAAACGCCGTCGTAATAGGAAAGAGCCTCGCGGTTGGCAAACCTCTTGCCCTGATGCTCCTTGCCAAGGAGGCAACTGTAACTATCTGCCATAAATCATCTGACGACTTAGCGGCACATTTAAAAAATGCCGGCATAGTCTGTGCGGCAACCGGTGTTGCCGGCCTGATAAAAGGCGATATGATAAAAAATGGAGCGGTGATAGTAGATATAGGCATCAATATAAAGCCCGATGGGTCATTCGTGGGAGATGTGGATTTCGAAAGTGTGTCCCCCAAGGCTGCATTCATAACCCCTGTGCCGGGTGGCGTCGGCCCCGTAACAATAGCCACGCTGCTGGAGAATACGCTGCGTTCGGCGCAAAACAGAGTACTTCTGAAAACCCCGTTGATCCTGTCCTAAGACCAAAGTTTTTTTGTGCAGTCAAAAAACTCAGCATCTACGGCTTGCGCCTGATGGAGAATAAATTTGCCGTGCCCCTGATTCACCATCAAAAAAAGAAGGGAACCTCGTTGTTACCCGTGGGAACGGGATGTTAGAATAAGTTTGTGGAACAAAAAACTAACACCAACGAGGTGAATATATTATGGCACAAGGGACGCT
>JADFYO010000078.1 GCA_015233015.1 Nitrospirota bacterium
TCCTTATCTGTTGATCTGTTACCATCTAAGTCCCTCCTTACTGAAAAACTTAGATAGTTTACTTGCTCCTTCTATCAGGGATTTTTAATTGTCGTCAGCCGGTAATTTTAATTGTCGTTGATCAGCAAGTCCAGACTCCGGTGAGAACACCGCCAACGTGACTACTAACAAAGTCACTAATCTCAGGCATAATGACATGCGTTTAACTCCTTCGTTGATTAAATTATCCAACACCTCGATTCTAAACATACGTATATGCGTTTGTCAAGCATATTTTTTATAAAATAAAAAATGAGAGGAGCATGGAGATACTCCTCTCATAGATCATGTAAACTGCTGATATAAATGATTTACCCGCAGTTATGTTTTTTGGAGTACTTTCTATCAGTAGCACATAATGCCTTATGGACTTGTTGCTTAATTTCTGCTTTATGCTCAGCAGCCCATTTGTTTTGTTCGTTATACCGACGCTCTCCTTCTTCTGGCTTTAGAAACTTAACCGTCACATTTAGAACGCCATCGCCAGGATTTTTTGCGATTTTGGCATACGCCGCAGCCGAGAGGTCTATGGCTCTTGTTGCGTCTTCATGCGATTTACTTATACCTTTCGGCGGGTTTTGATCTTTATCTCTGACGGGAAATGGACCTACATCATTAACTTTGACTATAACACGTCGTGGAGGCGTGGTATCATTGTTAGTAACCTCGGCATATACAAATTTCCCTCCATGAATATCGCCAGCATAAATTGGCGGCATTGCAGCGCTATATCCATACTTTATCATATTTCGCGCCACTCGCTGTTTGTATACCATGCAAGGACGCAGCATAAACAGATGCCTGCGTATCGCACTCATTGCCGTGGCAGTTTGTATATTTGTTCTTGTCAAAAGTACCCCGTTTATCAAGGCTTTTCTTATCGTCGGGATGGTACCTTTCCTTGTTTACGTTTGTCCACTTCTCGTGCTGGGCATCAAGTTGTTTCCTCGTTGCACCAGATGGTATCTGAGGCTCCTGATCACTGACATTTTGCATCCCCGACTTGCCGCCAGCCAGATTCAACGCAAAATCCGTAGCGCCCGGTACCGGCGCGCCTGCATAGCCGCCTATCAGCGTATCAACCTCATCTGAACCGGTTTTTGATCTTATGCCATTCCAATAACTGGCGTCCCGGTCTAAAAGATCAATCGCCTTAGCGTATCGGCCTGATGAGCGGCTGCCTTTTGTCAACTCGTATAGCGCCTCCGGGTAGCTCATCTTCCCGCTGTTGACGGCGCGCGCTAATTCCTCTGCCTTGTCCTTTGCCGCGCTATCCTGACGTTGCAGCGTTCCTGCGGCTGCTCCCGCTTCAACCCTGCGCTCAATTGCACCTTTGTCCTGTTCCACTTTTTGCAGCAGCTTCTCCGATGTCTCACCCTTACTGTTCGTACATCCCGGCTTTCTCCCCATAAACCTTCCAGTCTTAGGGTCTTGAATGTAACAAGTGTCTGACATAAACATCCTCCTCATTGAAGCATTTGGATTTTAAAACAGAATTTCTGCTATGAATATAGCAGCTCATATCCTATAATAACACAATATACATTAATTATCAATATTTGTTTTTGATATAGTTAATATTATTATTGATTATGTGTTACTATGGCGGCTTTCTTATGTCTGATACGTTTTGACGATTCCTGATTGAATAATAAAAAATATTGGCTTCGTACGCAGCTGTGGCTGACGGGCTTATCTATTTCTTATGTTTGAGGTGAGGCTCCTGAAAGGGTTTTCGTAGCATTTCTGGTGTAATGTTATCAAATCTGAACACTGCCCCGCCGTAAAGTGCGGCGTAGTTCTTTGCCTTTTCCTCTTTCAGAAATGGCATATAAGGGTCTCCCATCGCCCCCGATTTCTTCGCGTCAACGACATAGAAGGCCTTCCTCGCGTCTATCCACTTAGTCTTCCAGTCCGCGTCGCCCATATCGTTTGTGAAAATGGCCGCGATGTTCTTTGAGGTGTCAGGCTGGAAATAAAATGTAAGCATGTCCATCGTACCACAAAATACGTCATATTTCCCGTCTGCGTAGTGGATTTGGCCCTTCGCGCCGGGGAAATCCACAAGTATCATCCCGCAAACGGCACACGCGTGTTTTCTCGTAAGCTCCACTGCCTGAACAGGGCGTTCCTTACCGCCGGAACACCCGTTCAAAATCAGGATGAGAAGAAATAAGTATGCCGCCTTTTTAATGGTGGTGTCCCCTTCTTTTTTCTGCCCCTCGCCTGATTTTGGCTATTTTTTTGTAAACGTATGATCAAGCGTGGCTGCCTGGCCGGTTTTAACCTCTACATCCTTTGTTACCTCTCCAAAGCCCTCGTGCCAAATCCTTACCTTGTATTTGCCGGGAAGCAGGTCCTTAATCTCGAAATCTCCCTTTGCGTCAGTTACGGCAACATATGGGGTCTTGCTTGCATATACATACGACCTCATCCATGAGTGGGCGTCGCACAGCACTATCTCGAGACCCGCTACTTTTACGGGCTTTTCTATTGTCTGGTCCTTGTTCGGCAGGGCGAGGTTATACACCGTCCTCTTTTTCCCTTCTCCAAGCATAATACCCAGCGAGGTGTTGTGAAATATCGGGTCGCTGTTTTTTATTATGTACTTTCCGCCTACATACGCTATAGCGACAATCGGTACAAACTCGCAATTCAGGTTATCGATAACCGTGTCAGTCTTTGGAACCGCCTTTCCCTTTTCAACATCTTCGACGACTACCAATACGTTTTTCACTTCATTGGCTGCCGATATTATATACTCCTGTTTAGGAACGGACTTTCCGCAGACACTTTCGTCTTTATTAATCGCCAGAATAGGGTCGGCCACCGGCCCTGATGACTTTATCTTGCCCTTAATCGAGCCAGCATCTTTTACGTCAACAACTTCATATGGTTTCAAATCTGCAAACGCAATTATTGGCAACATCAACACAACTACCAGCATACTGAGAAATACCTTCTTCATCGATCTCCTCCTGCAACAAAACTACGTTATATTAACATAAACCACAGCGGCTTGAAAATCAGACCGCCGCAGCCTCAACAATTGGCCTCCACTTTTCCATCTTACCTAAATCCAATACCTGATTTTATGCCATATATCTCTTTTTAAAAAAGTAATAAGCCGCCAATAGCGGCGCCGCTATCCACATAATGGTTACCGCCCAAAGCACCGATGGCCTGATAAACCCGGGGACATCTACCGAGGCCAGCCCCATCAGCACCGAATACTCTCCAATGGTTGTGAAATTCAATATCCTGTACACATCCACAGGATTAAGCAGTAACATAACGGCAAATGTCCCGGGCGACAGAGCGCCCTTCGTTGCTATCAGCACCCCTGCAAGCCCAAGGTCATAGACGATGGTGAAAAACAGCCACACAAGCACCGTAAAACCAACGACCTTGCCGCGGTCATAAAACATCGATGATGTCAAAAAAGATATGCTCAGAAACACCATCCCAAGTGCCACAGAGTTGACAACAAACACGATATAACTGCCGAATGAACTAAAAAACCCAGTTTTAAACAATAATAACAACCCGGGGATGCTGAAGCCCAGGAGCAACGGCAAGGCAAGCGATACGGCAAGACCAATATATTTACCCAAAATAAACTCGGCCGCCGTAATCGGCGAGGAAAGATACAAATCAAGCGTATGCCTGTCCCTCTCGTCCGCAATAACTCCACCGCCAAGCGTCAACGCAAGCATTGGTATGAAATACACGACAAGACTTGTAAGACTTGCAACCGTTGCCCCCATATTCCTGAAGCTGACAACTCCAGACGCGGCAGAACCGAAATAGATAACTACAACAGTCAGAACCGTAAAACCAACCGTTATCACGGCAACCCATCTGCTTTTGAGCCTGTCCGAGAACTCCTTATATGCCATAGCCTTTACCGGCGACATCACTATGGTCTCTTTAGTGAATGCCAAAAAATACCTCCTCTAAGGATGGCTGCCTCAGCGTGAAGTCCACGAATTTGTCTTTTTGCCCCAGAATTGCTGTGAGCATCTTCAATTTATTCTCTACCGGCAGCTCCGCCGTAAGCTGCCCTCCCGCGTATGTCATACTCACGGCTCCCTCTTGTCTCAGGATTTCCTTAATTGCTGCCCCATGCGTGTCGTCGCCGTTTACCAATATTATCAATCTTAACGGCAGGTTTAATCCCCTGTACAATTCGTCAAGCGTGCCTATGGCCTTTAGAACGCCGTTTTTCATAATCCCTACCCTGCTTACCTTTTCCTCTACCTCTGCGAGCATGTGGCTTGAAAGCACTACCGTCAGCTTTTTCCTTTCTCTCACTTTTTCAAGTATATCATAAAGAAGCCTTGTCCCGATGGGGTCAAGTCCTGATGTCGGCTCATCGAGCACCAGAAGGCTGGGGTCGTTTAGGAGCGACTGGGCAAGGTTCAAACGCTGGCGCATGCCCTTTGAGTAAGTGACTACTTTACGGGCAAGGATATCCTTTGGGAGCAGCTCTGCAATGACATCTTTGATATTTGCCATGCTGCCGCCCCTGATGCTTGCAAAAAACTCAAGTGTTGCCTTACCAGTCAGGTTGTCGTAAAAGGAGACCCGCTCCGGCATATAGCCGATTGACCTTCTGAACTCCCTCCAGTCCTTCTCTTTGAGTGCCGCCCCGCCGACCAGTAGCTGCCCCTCTGTGGGTTTAATAATGCCCAGCATTATCTTCAGAAGTGTGGATTTCCCTGAGCCGTTAGGGCCGACGAGGCCAAACATCTCCCCTTCGGCAAGCTCAAAGGATACATCTTCGGCGGCCTTTATGCCGTCGTAGTATTTTGTTACCCGCACGAATTTAAGCATCACATGCCGCCCGTCAAATTTATAATCTTCTCCATATTTCAGTAGTATTGAGCCGGTGCATATTGAGCGTACTTTGCGATTAATTCCTTCCAGTTCGTATGATATGGTAGCATAGAGGGTGTTTTATCCACAACCTTAGGGACTTCCAGTACGGGGAACTGTTTCTCCAGCACCTTGAGTATGTGCAGCGCCGGACTTGCAAACAACATCTTTGAAAGTGGATAGCGCCAGAACAAATGGTCAACGACCGTGTTTGACTCATAGGGGATATCCCCGGTACCCTTTCCCGTCATATCCCAGCCGAGGTAGTCGCTCCAGTAGTTGTAGTTCCAGTACTGGTTTTTGGAGGCCATATACTTTACCTGTACCTCGTTATCGATGAATGAGTTGTGTGTGAACAGGTTGTCTTCAGAGCCGCCCCAGTTATGTACGCCCATGTTGTTGTTCATTATCAGGTTCGACGTGATTTTGTTGTCAATTGAGTTATAAATGAAAATCCCCTTTGAGTTGCTTATTATATTGTTGCCGGAGATTTCGCACCTTACGGTCTGGTTCAGGAGCAGGCCGTGGGTCTTGTTGCCTCCGGAGAGATTGCCGTTTATTTTGGACTGTTTAGTGTACATAATGGCCATGCCCACGAGGTTGTCATAGACAGTATTATTGCTGAAATTGCCGGTATCAACCCACATGGTGTGAATGGCGTAGCGGCATTTCGATATATCGTTATGCGTAATGGTCGAGTCGCGGCAGGCCTCCATATATATTGCATCGCGGCAGCAGGTTATCTTATTGCCAGTTATAGCTGCCTTATATGAACCGGTAATGGTTATACCGTTGCCTCTGTTATTCTCTTCAAACTCCTTAACGCCTGTAATGGTGTTGTTGTCGATTTTCAGATTGATACTTTCGAGGTTGCGAACGCCATACATCACGTTTACCAGTGTGTTATTTCTTAACGTAACATTGTCCGAGGCCTTTGTGACAATAATGGCGGTGCTGTCAGAGGAAAACCCCTTTCCCTCGAATTCAACCGTAAAACCCTCGAACGTAACTTCAGAGGTGTCTATAATTACGGGGAAATCGCTTGAGGCTGAAATCACGGGGTTGTCTATCCCTTTCAGAAGGACGGCCTTGCCAACTTTAAAGGATTCTTTGTATCTGCCCGGCCTGACTTCAATAACATCGCCGTCTTTGGCGTTTTTGACAGCCTCCGAAATCGTCTTAAAACTGCCCATGCCACCTGCCTCAACGACGAGCGTGGCAGACTTCGCGTATGATGGAGCTAATAGGACAAACATGAAAATGGCGGCGATTACTGTAGAAGACAGCGCGTTTGATGCGGCCTTTTTGGCACGGCTGATAAGCTCAGGACAGCAGCCACGGTCATGGTAGTTCATCCGGCATTCAAGGCAGTTCATACATAAAGTATCCATAATTGCGCCGCCCTCGTCAATAGCCTGATACGCGCAGTCGTTGAGGTTATTGGTGACCTGGACGCAGGGCTTCAGTTAAGAGACGACCTCAAGGCAGCGCTGCAACAAAGCCTAAACAACCCCGTCAAGAGAGTGCCACATGACGTGGTAATGAGCCTGTCAGTAGTCTAAATCCATCATACCGAATAAAACCAATTCACTCACGTCGTCCGGCTTTTCTCAGCCAACCGGGGCGAGTCTAAATCCATCATACCGAATAAAACCAATTCACTCTATCCACCTTCGAGTTCGGCGAGTTCACTTTTCTCCTCATTTATACGATATTTCAATGATATCTTCTTCTCGATGTCGATTGTGTGGACGAGTTCCCTCTCCATGCGGTCAATCTTGTCGCGCTGCAACTGAATCGTCTCGGCTTTATAATGTCCGACTTTGCCCTGCCTTAATGGTTTGGCAGACTTGTCATTATCTTTGTTTTCTAAATGAACAACGACATAACGATGGACAGGAAATTGTTCACCGTCTTTGTCAACTATTTGTTCCTCAGCGCCATATTTAGCCTGGACATCGACCGGCAAACTTGCATAAGTGTCAGCATCGATAAGGATTTCTCCAATCTTGGCTGCTGCCTCAAGGCAGACAGCACGACCAATAACTATGCCAGCTATATCATGAATATGACCATCCCTTTCATCTGGGGCAAGGTTGCCAGTAGCTATTCCTATACGAAACCAGCGTTTTGCAGTCTCAATCTGCTTGCCATGATTGTGGATACGACAGATATAATGTATTTCCTCGGCAAACTCATGTGCATCCATAGGTTTCTGAAAGGCAAGGATCGAACCATCCCCTGTTGGCTTTCTAAAATAACTGGCTCTTTTTGAATCTATTGCTTTATCTATAATCCCTTGAATTTGATCGTTTAACATCTTAACGGCTTCAACGCCAAGATGCTCTTCCAATAACTTTGAAGAAGTTCTGTACCCCTTAAGGTCAAGCTCGACAACCGTTTTTATCATTTTCACTCCTTTATTGAGAATGCCGGATTCATAAAAGGTGGTCAATGTTTTGAGAGCTGCCTCTCGCCCATGACTATTCTCATCATTTAAAATAGCGGCTATGCGGTCGATTGTTGCAACATCTATCATGTCCCTCAATCCTGCAAGGACTATTACGGCTTGTCTGCTTACTTTCCAATCCGTGTCATTTAAAAGAGCGGCTATGTGGTCTATCGTTACATCGTCTATCCTGTCCTTTAATCCTGTAAGGGCTATTACGGCTCGTCTGCGTACTGCACGATTCTCATCATTTAAAAGAGCAGCCATACGGTCTATCGTTGCATTGTCTATCATGTCTTTTAATTTCGCAAAGGCTTCTATGGCTGAACGGCGCACTCCACTATCATCATCATTAAGAAGAGCAGCCATACGGTCTATCGTTGCATTGTCTATCCTGTCTTTTAAGTCAGCAAGGATTCTTACGGCTGAACGGCGCACTCCAATGTTCTCATCATTTAAAAGATCGGTTATTCGGTCTATAGTCTCTTGTTTTATCATGTCTTTTAATCCTGCAAGAGCTTCTGTGGCATAATAGCGTACAAATCCATCCTCATCATTTAAAAGATCGGTTATTCGGTCTATAGTCTCTTGTTTTATCATGTCTTTTAATCCTGCAAGAGCTTCTGCGGCATAATAGCGCACAAATCCATTCTCATCATTTAAAAGATCTGTTATGCGGTCTATCATTGCATAGTTTATTTTGTCTTTCAATCTCGCAAGGGCTTTCACGGCTGTCCGGCGCCCTCTACTATTTTTATCATCTAAAAGAGCGGCTATGCGGTTTATTGTTGCAATGGATATCCTGTCTTTTAAATCTGTAAGGGCTTCTGTCACTGAATGGCGCACTCCAAAATTCTCATCATTTAAAAGATCAGTTATGCGGTCTATCACAGCATCATCTATCCCGTCTTTTAACTCTGCAAGGGCTTCTACGGCTGAATTGCGCACTGCACTATTCATATCATTTAATAGAGCGGCTATGCGGTCTATCATTGCATCGTCTATCCTGTCTTTTAATCCAGCAAGGGCTTTTGCGGCTGAACTGCGCACTCTACTATAGTCATTATCTAAAAGAGCGGCTATGCGGTCTATCGTTGCAATGGATATCCTGTCTTTTAATCCAGCAAGGGCTTCTACGGCTGAACTGCATACTGCACTATTCATATCATTTAAAAGAGCGGCTATGCGGTCTATCATTGCATCGTCTATCCTGTCTTTTAACTCTGCAAGGGCTTTTACGGCCGATCGACGCACTCTACCATCCTTATCATTTAAAAGAGCGGCTATACCGTCTATCGTTGCAACGTCTATCCTATCTTTTAATTCTGATAGGGCTTTTACGGCTGAATCGCGTACATTATAGTCTCCATATTTAAGTAAGTCTACTACATATTCTATTTCTCCTATAGAACCCAAACAATACATTGCTGGCCTATCAAATGGTGAATTGTTTATTAATCCCTTTAATCGTTCAATTATTTTACTTCGCAGTTTGGCGTCTATTTCTGTTGTCTCCGGCAAACATGTTGCTGCCATGAACAGCACGGAATGAATAACGTTATCGTTCCTTGAGTATATTTTTTCTATAATTTCAATGCCTTTAAGCCCGCAGAGGAATTTTATTACTTCTTTCCACTTCGGCGACCACATCTCGTCTATTACGTTTTTGATTAGTTTCTCGTGTTCATTTATGTAGCAAGCGGCTAAATATTCCTGAAATGATTGGTGTGTGAAAAATAGAAATCGTTCATGCCTATCCCCGCGTTCAATTATCTTGTTGACAAGTCCAAATGTTGTAAGTTCATCTACAGTTATCCCAAACAAACTCTCATCGTGATGATTTATTGGTACCTTTTGAATCTCAGGTTTTTTTAAATCCAAAGACTTAAAGGCAATACATTTAAGTGCTGCTTGAACTTTATCAGTTTTTCCAAAGTCTTCAGCCGAAAATACGTCATTTGGGCTGTGTTCCATTATTATATGATTTATGAAACGGCTGTATAACTCCGTTCTGTTGGAAATACCTTCGTCCTTGTTTGCTTTTATGAGGGTCTTGACCATGTGCGCCAACATTGGAACGCTGATTAAATCGCTGGCATAAACAGATAACCTTTTTGCCCTCTCATAGTCTGCGTCAAAATATTCCCTCTGCTGAGAATCTGAAAACGATTTTAGCCTGAGAAATATTTTATCAGTATCAGTATCGAAAGCAATTACCGCAGATGGCCTCGATGTGATAATTGAATAGTTGCCAAGAGAAACATCAAGTATTGCTTCCACAACTTCGCTATAACTATTGCCTTTGATTTGATCAAGTCCGTCAACCAGAAATACGCACTGCCCACTGTCATAATAATAATCAAAGTATTTTTCGATGTCTGATTTCCTGATATTTACATTGTGTCTACTATAGCAGGTCGAAACTAAATGCCTTCTTACGGCCTCCCATGTATCCTTTTTTTCAAAATCACGGCAGGTCAGGCTTATTGGTATCAGATTATCTTTTTTGATTATTTCTCCGGCAAGCCAATATAAAAATGTAGTCTTACCAGCGCCTACCGATGAACTCAGGATATAGGAGTTTGAGTCTTTAAATATTTCGATTAATTTAAGGTTATCCCACTGGCGGCTGTGGTCCCATTCTTTAGCACTATCTTCCCTTTCATTTTCGCCGTGCTCTTTTTCCCAAACAATGCCGCGTTCAAGCTCCAGAGGGATGAATTTATCTTCCTGTAATTTACCACGTAAATTTATCGCCGCCTTCTCAGCAGCGATCTCGTTGATTTTTCTGAATATATCTTGGGACTCTTTCATAAGATGGGATAATTATAACATTTTTAATTAAGCCAAAAGAATAACCTCTGGCGAGTGATTCGCAGATTGCCGGGAAGTAATTGCTATTTAAACAAATCGCGCAGGTTTTGCCTGAATTTCTTCACCGTCTCAACCGTTGATACGGCGTATGGCTTTGTCGCTGGAGGGACTTTCTCCTCGAGGGCTTCAGTCATGTCCATAAACAGGTTAAATGTCCTTCTTAAAAAGACTATGAAAATATCGAACATTGTCGTCGCTATTAAAAACATCGTCAACATCAGTAAAAAGAGCACTATAAGATACCACGGGCTTATCCTTAGTATCTCAAAGAAGGTCTTGCCTCCTATCTCTCCCCATTTTAAAAAGGTATTTTCCCATGAGTCATGGAAAAATTCTGCATAAAGCACTGCCCCCGATATCAATCCTAACATTGCGGGAATAGCATCGAGAGACCCTTCTCCAAGCGCACCGGCAGCAGTCCCCGGGCAATAACCCATTATCGCAATAGCCGCGCCAAACATCAGCCCTCCTATTATCTGAGGCACTATCACGGTCTTTGGCACGTGAAGCTCGAAAACGCCCGCGTCTTTAAATATAAAAAGCATCAAAACCGATATCATCAAAATAGGCGTACCCACACGAAACACAGTAAAATCCTGCAGCCTGAACAGGCCGCTTACGATGTCATACTTGCAGAGACGGGACTTCTGTAAGACAACGCCGAACAATAACCCCAGAATTAAGCCGCCGTAGAGGCTCGTCGGCCCCTTAACCGCCTCGATAGTGCCGGAGTCAAACATCAGGGCTAACCTGTCAAACAATTCTTTCATCGTGATTAATTCAACCATATCAGTCCTTCCTTACCGCTATAACCCTAGTTCTGTAAAATAAAAACGTCGTAACTACGCCGCCCACCCACAAGGACATCATAAAAATAAACCCCGCCGGGGCCAATTGCACCACACCTGAAATCAGAAGGCCGCTGACACATCCTCCGGCTATTCTTGCCGCAAACCCCATCACCACACCGGCGGCAAAGACCCACAGCCACCGCTTCGTAACTGATTTGCCCTTAGAAAAACTCCACAAATACGGCACAAAGTTCAGTTTAAAATCCCCCGAATACCTCGAAGACAAAAAGCTGCCTATCGTAGTTCCCAGTATCAGGGCCATCGTCCAGTCTATTACTGGTTCATAAACCCCCCAGTAGCTCACCTTGTTGGCATGCTCAGGATATATGAGCGCCTCACACATCGAACCTATCGCAGTAAAACCCCTCGTTATTCCCAAAGGCCTGTCAGAGAGATAGAATGCCAGCACCTCCACAAGCCCAAAGGCTATACCTGCCGGTATCGGCCACCACCTCTTAGGTTTACATGTGGCAATAAAAAACAGCGACCCCAAAAGAGGCCAGCCACTGTTTAAATATACCGTAAACGCGAAACCGAGTATCAAAACTGACCACCATCGCGGCTTTGCCACAAGCACTATCGACAAGGCAACCATAATCGGCCAGCCGCTCTTTATTATAATAGAAATTACAGCGCACGCCGCTATGACAAGGGCGCCCAAGGCCAGACGGGCACTTGGCTGCATTGGCTCTTTCATCTATAACCTATCCGAATAAAGTCTGACATTTCTATATTTCTCAACCCTTTCCCAACCCTTTCAGCACACTGTTTATCACGATTTTAACAAAAGTAACAACCTCAGAGCTAAATACACACAACACTCCAGGGCGAACTTTCTGTCCGCCCTTCCTGTTCACACCGACATTGTTCGCACCCTTTCTGTACGCGCCGGATGAGTATAGCGTTACCGCCTCTACCATTTAGATATTGGCAAGTTGTCTTTATCCTTAAATGATCCCATAGAAATCATAACCAAATCGACGAAATACCACAAACCAAAACCACCCATCGTCAGCATCATTGCAATCCCGGTACCGACCTTATTGCAATAGAACCTGTGCCCGCCTAACCATCCCGTCAGGAAACATAGAACCAGGGCTATCATGCGGCTCTTCGGGGATTCATCCATCAGAGTCTTTTCTCCTTCTGACATATTCTCACCTCCCGTTTATCTAAGTAAGTAAATTATATCCGGCAAGCCTCTATTCGCCTGACACCAGTGTACACTGGCGGGTATAGGTGCCAAATATGCTGAGATTTTCCTTATTAACCGTATAGACGTTTTTGATGCCACCGTCTTTCATAGCCGTCTCAATGCTGCCGTTACCGATTGAAATTGCCCCGAAAAACGAATGAATACATCCTCTTCCTGCCTTTGTCCCGTTTTGAGCCGTTCCCATGCTCACCGGCATTGTGGTGTCAGTATAGACCCAGCCTACAGGGCCGTCGGCTACAAAACCGCAGCTGGTCAGTAAAACGAGCATCATAGCGATTAATGCTATTAATGTTAAGCCCCTCACGATTTGCTTCATTGTCATAGTATCAATACCTCCATGGTAAAAGGATATGTAGATTACATTGAGCATAATGATATAACAATTTTTTTATTTTGTCAATTCATTTTGTCATTATGTTCAGATTCATGCAATTTATTCTAATGCCGTTGCCTGCAGCAGCCTGACTGCATTTGGCGGCAGGACTAAAACCAGAACTCCGGATATCTGCGGCTTTTGGGTATGTTATTGACGATAAGGGCAACGATGAGCAAAACGGCAGCCCCCGCCCCAACCGGCATCAGCGCGTAGAGAAACCCGAGGTCAATGATATTTTTCCCGCTTATAACGGCGATAAGGGCTGAGGCGGCACCAGGCGGGTGCAGTGTCCTGGTCGCGTGCATTAAGGCGATTGAGGTAGAGACGGCAATTGCCGAGGCCAGCCACAAATGATCGTGAAATATCTTATACGAGGCCACACCGACGACCGCTGAAAGCACATGTCCACCCATCAGATTCCTCGGCTGAGCCATAGGAGCCTTCGGCACCCCGTAAAGAAGCAATGCGGAGGCGCCTAGCGACCCAACTAATAATATTGTATTAGCGCCGGCAAGAATTTTATAGTTTATAAAGGCCACTGCCCCAATGCCGCAAAAAGCGCCGAGCCACGACCAGACGATCTCACTGATACCCGCCATTGGCGGCGACTTCGATGTGCCCTTCATCTTCTCAAAATATTTAGATATTCCACTCATATGCCACCTCTATCATTAATGAACCCATTATATTATTATACATGGCAAAAGTGCAAGAATAATTGTATAGGAGCTGTTGATTATCAGGCGGCACTAACTCGTATCTCAATACCACCTTCTTCTCTTCGCTTTCTCTGGTTAGACACTCTGGGTTTAACCAAAAATGAATGTTGTACCTACAGATGGAGCTATGAATGAATTTGGGAAAGTTGCCGCTATCGCATGTATTGCCGTAACTCCGGTACAATGACATGGTATGATGTAGGTTGGATTTATTTTCTTTAACACAGAGATAGTCTCTGATATCCTCTTTTCAAACATGGGGCATGATAAATGGAATCCTCCTATTATTGCATAGATTTTTCTGATTCCCGTAAGTTGTACCGCATATCTGATTATATTAATTAAGCCTGAGTGGGCACAACCAGTAATAATCAACAGACCTTTGCCTGCAACATGTAAAATTATGCTTATGTCATCTTTTATCAAAGGGTCGGCAATCCACTCCTCGCCATGTTTTGAGTAGTGCATGGGGGAACCTTTTTCAAAATTCGTAATTCTCGGAATTTCTCCTGAGATTAATACCCGGCCATTATAAACCGATATAGGCTCAGTAATCGTGGTTATATCAAAGCTGTCAGAATAAATCAGCGATTTATCTATGATTGGGAAGATTATTTCTTCTTTATTTGGAAGAAGCACTTTTCTCTCCAGTAAAGCATCGGGGTGAAAGGACAGGTTAATCTTACGATTATTCAGTTTGTCTGCTATTACCTTTAACCCTCCAACGTGATCAAAATGGCCGTGACTTAAAATTATTGACGATATGTTCAGCATCTCAACATCTAAAATATCAAGGTTGTGGGCATAACTGTTTTTATTCAATCCGGTGTCGAATAAAAAACTCTCTTTTATTTCATTATCTGTAATTGATACCATTAAAGAAAACCCATGCTCTGCTACAGGCAGACGTTCGCTATTTAACTTATGGGCAGGTCTATAACGTCTTGCAATATCGGTATCCGTCATAAGAATGTCAACATAGTTATCCATTACAATAGTAATTCTTACTTCTGTGATATCTCTTAGGGTGGTATAATTTTTGTTATCAGATATGACCATAAGATACCCACAAAGATACTCTGCCAACTTGCCAATGCCCCAGATGGTATATCGTCAGATGTTTTTTCATCAGGTATATTTTACCTCAAATGGGTTATCTTTTTAAACCCCGATTGCCCATTAGAGATGAGGAGAGAATTGAACAGGCAGGTCAGATGTGTTCAAAGGTCAGAGAACCATTCACGCCGTTTCATATCGAATGAAAAGACACGCTGAGAAGGCCAAATGCCCGTCCCATGCAGGAAGTTGCACAAAGTTCACATATAAAAGCCGCTTTTTCTCTCAGGAACGCTAATTGCCGGCCGCGTACGCTTTATGATATAATCATATTAAGATATGGGGATGAACTTATGAGAAAAGCTGCTTATACAGTGCTATTGGTATTATTACTTTCGGCGGTATGCCCGGCCTCATGGGCAGCCACTCAAGAGGCATCTTTCACTCAGCAGGACAGAGACCGGCTCAACCGGCTGGAAGTACTGATAGAAGAGGGATTTAAAAATCTAAACAAACGCATCGATGACGGCGCTGCCAGTACAAACAAGCGCATTGATGATACTAACAAACGCATCGATGACGGCGTTGCCAGTACCAACAAACGCATTGATGATACTAAACTCCAAATAAGCACGATGAGTACGCAGTTTAACGTCATGTTGGGGCTAATTGGCACTATTTTTATTTCAATCGTTGGGGTATCTGCTTTAATCTATAGCTACTAACAAGTACATAAGTATGTAGATATTATTATGCAGCATATTGCAATTTACGGTGCATAAAGAAACTGCGAATTATGTCTGGCAATTTCTGTAATGACTTTAGGAAATACGAGACTTTTTTCTT
>JADFYO010000079.1 GCA_015233015.1 Nitrospirota bacterium
CATGTAAAATTGACACTCTCAAAGAGAAAATTCCGCACTTACGCTCTTCTTAACTCCACATCTCGTAACTTATTAATACACTATACGTATAACCAGTACCTCTTTTGTCTTCACCGAGAATTGCTGAGTGTAAGAGGGATCTATGGTAATAAATGAAAGAATACCAACAGACAAAATTGTCAGAATGACTAATATACAATTGTCTACGGTGTGAAAAAACTTAAAAGGATTAAAAAAATAATAGAATTTTACACCAAATCCTTTTTCACGATTATTCCCAAGTTTAACAAGAACAAGATCCCTTAAAACAGGGTTACCTTCAGCAAGGTCAGTGATTCTGTTTTCAGCCTCTTTGCATATTTTATCAACTTCTTCGCGATACCGATGGGGTTTTAGCGCAAGGTATGCCACAGCAATTGCTACTGCGACTTGCAACAACGGTACAAGATTAAAAAGTTTACAATCAGAAAGGAACTGTTTCGTTTCATCCACTACAACGAGATTTCCATTGAGTTCTCTGTAATCGCTTTCGCAGTAACATCCAATCGTTGGACTGTTTTTATATCCCCGAAGTTGGCAATAGCGTGACTCTTATGATGATCGCTTTCAAGACGATAAGCCGAATTATCCATCAATGCAAAATGAGGATGGTCGGAATACATACCCTTTGCATTGAACAACCTAAATTTCTTAGCTAAATCAGGGTCACCTATAATCCCCTTTATAAATGGGTGAGCCCTTATAATATCATCTGGAACATCCTTATCAGCATAAGCAACGGTCAGCTCACTATCATGTTTCTTTAAAAATTCACAGGCTTTTTTTATCATATCGGGGTTATCAAAAATATGTCTGAGTTGCCCTGTAAAAATAAACACTCGTTTATTACCATACTCGAAAAAAGACTTTAGAAGATAAGCTGCGTGATCAACACTCCCATTTGATATCCTGAAATTTATCTTGCCTTTAGCGCACTCTTCTATTGTTTTGAAATACTCTTCCCTTAGTTTTTTCTCGTCGGACGGCGTATCATTCATCCCTTTTCTGCTATCATTCAGCATCATCGCTCCCTCCGTCATATGTTATATGCTAACACATACATTAGGTACATGTCAACATTGTCATACACGACATGATATACAGCTTGATTGTAAAATGTCAAGGGTTCAGGCTGGATTTTTTAAGATATTACATAAGATGGTTCTTATCCGTGTTCTGGACTTAAGCACAACCAAAATGCCACATACCGTAAGCGAGGCAGAAATAATATCATGAAAGGCGACTGAGCTACACCCTACGGCCTATTGCTGCCACCTCCGGCTCGAACGACTCTATCTCCAGCGGGGCACCTGCCGTGTTTTCTATGGCGAATTGCCAGTATCTGCCCCTTGCTCCTTTGCCTAACTTTATTCTCTGGGGCGTCGTGCGGTCAGTCCTTGCCGCCTCTGTGAACTCCGGCAGATATACGTGTTCAGCGCCGTCGTCCGTTATAGCCTTAAATACAAACGGCGACGGGGTTCTCACAACTGTGTGTACCTCCGGTACTCGCTTAATCGAGGATTCGTCTTTGCCCTTTGCATTTTTCAGCTCTGTCTTCGACGTCTTTATCGAGCAGCTGATGGACGCGCCGTCATCGGTGTCTGCCCCAATGATGTATATCCCGCCGTCTCCTTCGGCAAAGCAGCCATCCCCCCATTGGCAAAAACCGTTAAAGTCATACGCAGTGTACTCAGTCAGAGCACCGGTGTTTATGTTTAATACGATGATTTTGGTACCGGAGCTATCGGAGAAACTCACCAGCGACTCTACGGCAAGCGCATTTATAGCAAACAACGGGACGGCAACTGCCGCCTTTCCCTTATACTCACCATACCCTGAAGTTGACGCGGTAAATGCCTTCAATGCCGCCGCCGCTGTTGAAATTCCCCCCGCATACGCATTGACATACGCCAGAGAAGGCATTCTAATAGCAGGCAATTTCAGCTCATCGAATTCACATCCTGCACCGGTAAGCAGCTTGGCAGCAAGATTGACAACCGGAAACCTCATGCCGCCGTTGATTATCGGAGGATTATACACCAGCGTGTCTGTCTTAAAACGCGGCAGTCTCAACACTCGCGTGCTGGCTATCCTGCCGGTTAACAATTCAATATCCGTCTGAAAACACGGCAATGTCAGCGCACTCTTTGCCGCCATCTGCGACTTAACCGTAAACACAGGGAGCTTAGGATTTCCATATCCCCCGGCACCGGTTATCACGCTGCCGCTTGTGCGAAGAGACATCCCGTAAAGAAGCCCGAACGAGACATTGCTGCCGCTGACACTGCTGTCTATGATAAACACGGGCATATTGAACTCAACATCGGCCTGTGCCGCAAATTCCCCGTCTAATTGAAATACCGGCAGTGCGTTATCGCAGAAGTTCCCAGTCTCAGAACATGCCGCAGACTCTATAAGATGCGGCAGCGTCACAGCGGCGCTGCCAGTGCCTGATGACAAACTTGCCGCACTGACAGTTGGAGGCGGCAGGGTGACAGCGGACGAGGCCGTTATGCTGCCGCCGGCATCCGTATATGTGCCGTCGAAATAAGCGAATTGGTTATATACACCCGCGTAGCCGAGTGCTCCCCATCCATGAAGCCCGACATAGACCGTCGATGAGAAATCGCCCCTTGTCCATTGCGCTTGTTGTGTCCAGCTGCTTCCATTAGTGCTGCTATAAATCGTGAATACATTCCCTGTGCGATTTATACGCAGGTAATTGCCGGTTGCCCCTGACCCTGAATTTGTTACAGAATCATTTGTTATGTTATACCATAATAGATTTTCTGCCCCATCCATATCAATCTTGACATAGTTCAAGTGCCCCGGATTAACCAGCTCATCTTTTACTATCAGACCACCCATAGCCCAAGACATATATGCCTGAATTTTTGTGTTTACATCAAAATCGCCCTGGAGTTTTCTGTAAAAGAACGGTATTCCCGCATCCGTATATGTCATGCTGGGGAACGTAATCTGCAGGCAATTAGCCGCCCCGCTGCCAGATGCGTTATTTACATCGAAGACGCTGGTGTTTGATGTATTTTCGGCATACCAGCCGTAGAGCTTCGCGCCGTCGCCGCCGGTTAATATGTTTTGCTGTGTCGAGCTTCCGAATGCGTCTGACATGTTTTCTCTCCTTTGCGAATTAATAAGGGGGGCTTACACCCCCCTCTGCATAATCTGCAGGCTGTGCGCTACTCTGATGGCATGGTTATCGTGAATGTCGAGATTGTCTGGACGGCGCCGCTGGTTATCGATGTTGAGGACATGTTCAGCTGTGAGCCGCTTGTGGCTACTGCACCGTCGATTCTTTCCTCTGTCGTAGATGACGCGCCGGTGTCGCCGGGGGCAGTGAGCCTGAACCATCCCGCCGTTGCCGTTGCCACCGCCGTGCCTGACCATGTCTCCGCTGCGGCCTTTGTTAGTGTCCCTGCGGCAGCGTCGTCAAAACTCAGACCCGCCGCGGTGCCGTCAGAGTATATCGTGCAAAGCAGCGTGCCCGAAGGAACGTTATCCGGCAGCGTGGGCTGTGACCCAGAATATATCTGGATAAAACCCTTGAAGAATATCTCCTGAAGGCTTGCGGCGGCGTCAACAAGTCTTATCTCGTCAAACCAGCACTTGTCAGAGGCAACCGCCGTATTCGTCTGAAACGACAGATAGAGCGAAGTCTGAGACGCCCCCGTTCTGAATGTATATTCCTTCTTTACCCACGACCCTGCCGTGTCGTTGTGAACTACGGAGATTATCTCGCTCCCGCCTGATGTTGCCCCTACTGAAACCATGCCGGCTACACCGCTCGATGTGGGTTTCTGGTAGTAGTAGGTGAGCTTGTAGAGGTGGCTTGATTTCACAGTGACAGCCGAGGCATTCGTAAACTTTGCCGATGCCGAACCCGCGTTTACGCACTCCGCATAGCTTGACGTACCGTTGGCGCCGGTGCCGGTAGCGCGCTGAGCAGTGCCGGTAAGCTGTGTCCAGCCGCTGAAATCGGTGCCGAAGTCCCCGTTTGTTACGAGATTCGTTGTGGTGATTCCCAGAATCTTGTTTCTTAACCCTGTCGAAAGTCTTAGTGCCATATTCTTTTCTCTCCTTTGGGGGTGGTTAACCCAGTGTTTTATAAAGGGTCTATGACCCGATGTTTTGAAAATAGCCGCGTGTAAAGGGCTGCTTACGAGGCGCTTATGAGGCGCTTATTGAGATGAGCGGGAGCTTTGGCGCTCCGCTTGCGTACGCGCTTTCCATATAGCGGTTTACCGGCGGGTCAGTGGCGTTTCCTGCCACCCCCTTCATCACGCTTATATAGAGGTTCATACCGTCACGCCGCTCTACGATGCCTGCGCCTGTGAGACCGCATTCGTATGAGAATATGCCCTCGGCCGGGTAGCTTATCTCTGAGCCTCCTTCTAATGAAACGCTGCACTTGCCCCGGCGCGATTCCCAGAACAGTGTGCGTTTTAACGAGTTGCCGCCAGTGCCAGAGTGTCGCATTTCACCTGTTGCCTGTGTCGCAGATACAGCACCGCAGCCGGCGACGCGATGAAGGGTGAATTTATCCGGCGTTGCGCCTCTTAACATGAAAATCTCGTCTTTCGTCCCCACAAAGATTCCGTCCTCGGCCGCGGCAAGCAGGGTTATCATGCCGTTGAACGGAATCCAGTTCGCTGCCATGTTATAGAGTTCAAGGGCAAAAGGCTCTGAGTAGTAGAGTATGTCGTAGGCGGCAGTGTAAATGCGCCCCCTGTAGTAGGTCATGAGATGTCCGGCAGGGGGAGGCTTCAGACCTTCTGTCACCGAGGTAAGCATAGGGGCGGGTTCGTCCTGAAGGCTGACGCTGCCGCTTTGATTTGGAAACCTCATCGTGAGATACAGAGTTTCGCCTGATAGTGCCGTCACATACAGGTTTATTCCGGCAACATCTGGGTCGTCTGAGGCCGTAACGGCGGCGGTTATACCGCCCGTGGCAGTTTCTATGAATGAGAGGACAGATGTGCCGCTTTCCTGCCCGCCGCTTGGTGAGTATGTCCCGCCGCGGCGCACATATGTCAGGGCTATGGCGTATCTTCCCGGACGAAGGCTGCCCGATATAACAGACAATGCCGCCGGTGGAGGCGGCGTCATGCCCCATGTCCGTGGCATGGGACTTTCACCGCGTGTATCGATAGCGCCGGTTATGGAGCCGTCCGAATAATACACCGTGCCGTTGAGTGAAAGGTATGCCATGCGCCTGCCGCTTGTAAGCCCCTGCCTCAGTGAGCGAACACTATAATGGCCGCCCGTCTCTTCAGGCCGCAACAGTTCCTTGAGCTGCCCACCCTCACAGAACAGGCACACGCGCCCGTCGCTCCACAGTGAATGCGGTGCGCCCTCATATATCTTCTTATATCCCGGCCTGCGTCTTATCATGCCTGAGTCGTCGATATCGACGTTCAGAGCTGAACTCAGATACGAAAACCCCATTCGCTCCGGCGGCAGCACATTTGCAAGCCCCTTAAATTCCCTGTAAGCGTTTCCCACTATACCACCCCCATGAGGTCGTTGAGAGAGTAGGAGGCACTGCCGTTTATCAGGGCGTCACGCCTGCACTCATCCAGTCCTTTTTGCCATAGCTCTCTGTAAGTCTTCGCCGACCCCTGTTGAAGCGTGTCTGAGCCGGACTTCTCGTAGGCAAGGGCCAGAATGCCGTTTATCAGGGTGCGGTTGTAGCGGCGAGGGATCTCCGGTTCCGCATATGGAACCGAGGTTGACATTTCATTAAGAGGGAAGCGATAGACGATGAGATTAAGGGTGTCGCTCCCTGCGGGTGCCGGATGGAGTGTGATATAGCCGCTCTGGACGTCGAGCATATAGTACGCCGGTGTGCCTTCAAAGTTTTGCCACAGCCCATACCACCGCAACAGTGAGTCCTGTGTGGTCTTAAACAACGGCGTTCCGGTGCTTTGAAGCACGGCGCGTTTGATGGCTATGACGCGGCTGTCCAGGGCATAGCTTGCGGTACCTTTAGTCAAGGTTATATGACATATCTGCGGCGTAATAGAATCGGTTATGCAAAGCGTCTCAGCGCACATGGCGTTGAGCCTGTCGTTTAAGCAGACAACCAGCTCCTCATCCGGCCATAGGTATGGCTTTGCGGTGTCATCGAGCATTGTCCTTGTCGTTGCAAGTATTTCGGTCAGTGTCATCGGCGTTCCTCCATCCTGATGGCGCTGCCGGCCTCATCGGGAGGCCGGCAGCCCGCGGTTTTAGTTGAGGTCCTGGCAGACCACTATGATATCCACTATGGCATGAGAGAGGTTGTTGCCGGGGACGAGAGCGATGTCGGCGGCGGCGGTGTAGATGCAGCCGTTTGCGTAGGTGTCGGATATAGTGTTCTGGGTGATAGTCCCTGGCGTGGCGTTCAGATTTGCCGTAGCAATTAAACCTGCCGCATGGCCGGAATCGCCTACGGTGCATGTTGCGGTTGAACCCTCGGCGGCTACCAGCTTTACATATACCTGTTTGACGTGGGTGTTAGGTTTTACCTGTACGGCTTCTACAACGTCTGAAGCGGCGGCATTGACCTGACTGAAATCAAGCCTGTTTTTGATTCGGTACAGTTTGTTCAGACCATCGTAGGGAATGGCGGACTGGCCACCGGTTAAATCTATTGTTGCCATCTGTAATACCTCCTTTAGTATTGGGGCCGCCGGCCCCGTCTTTTAAGGGAGGGTATGACAACCCTCCCTTTGGGTCGTCAGATTATCTCGAGGCGTAGAGCACGCCAAGTGCATCGGGCTTTATCACCTTATAACCATAGACCATCAGTCCCCTTACCAGGTCCCCAAACGTGCTTTCGGCGCGCAGGGTCTCGGTCTTTAATATATCAGAGGCGAACGTCAGGCCTGAGACATGACCAAACAGCACGTTGTAGGCCAGACTGCCGCTGTCGCTTACTGAAGAGACATAGTTGCTGCTATAGACGGTGAAGCGATCAATCATACCGATCATGCCGTTTCTTATTGACGATTCGTCATCCCCGGTTCTGGCAACGTTACTGAGGTCGGACTTCTTTATCATTGCCGAGAGCCACGCCGGTATGACGAGCCATCTGTCGGTCTCGGGCACGTTGCGTTCGTCAAGAATCGCAGCGCAGTCGATAATGTAATCGAGGACGTTGTTCTTTGTTATCTGCACGGGGGAGCCGCTCTTTCCCAGGTTGATATTCATGGAGATTGCCCCTGCCGTACTTCCCGCGTTTGCCGGGTCAACGCTTGCCGGTATCGACGAAAGTATGTCCGAATCTACGACAAGCTTCAACTGAATTGACGCGTCGTTACTCCAGAGGTCGAGCAGCTTTAAATCCGACTGCCACTTGTCAACATCGTCACAGGCAAAGGCGAAGTACTTTCCCTTGTCGATGACCAGGTCGAGGGCTGGGCCGGTTTCTGGCCTCTCGTATTCAATTTTCTGCCCCTTTACATAATCCCTTATGGTTATATTCGGTACCGCGCGGATATAGATAAGGTCACCCTGTTCCAGAATATCACCCTCATAGTCTATGTTCGATATGAAGGGTATGACGGACGTATTGTAGAACTTCTTGATGAGCTTGCCTGACCACAGTGAGCGGTCAAACTTCATCGCCCCTGAGCTGCTGTAATCGGGGTATCCGGCTGTTCTTGGAAATGCCATGGTTTGTCCTCCTTCTTAGGGGGTTATATGACCCCCATTTGTTGATTTCGGCGTCGAAAACGCCGTTTAAACGTCGGGATTGTTGCTTAAGCGGTTACTCTGCCTTCTTTGACTGCACGGAATATGCGGGCCTCAAGTGCGTCCGCCTCCTTTTCTCTTCCTTTGTAGCGGCCTCTGACGACATCCTTGTAAAAGTTGTGAATCTCAGAGGCGGTAAACGCATCGTCGCTGCCGGTGGGTTTGGCCGAATTACTGACGGCGCGAGGCGGTACGGCGTAAC
Organism: Nitrospirota bacterium; assembly: GCA_015233015.1. Classification (GTDB taxonomy): domain Bacteria; phylum Nitrospirota; class Thermodesulfovibrionia; order Thermodesulfovibrionales; family Magnetobacteriaceae; genus Magnetominusculus. Next base: position 7,997 of record JADFYO010000079.1, read on the forward strand.
GGTCTATTTTTTGCTCCTTAGGCGCCGCTGTATTTTGTGCCGCTGCGGCCTGCTCAAAAGGCCTGGGCTTAACAACGGGGGTCATAGTGCCGGTCTGTGTTTCGGCTGCAGGGAGTACTTCCGGCGTTTCGGGCGATGCCTGCGTGCCATCGGCTTCAGCGACGATAACTTCGGGGACGACAACCCCGGCATTGTCATCGCTATCATCGGAATCATCGTCTTCGTTAGATAGTTCGGTTACTGCAATAGTCAGCATCTTTTTTACTACGTTATATATGTTGGGGTTATCCACACTGAAGGCGGAGAGCTCTTTGTCTTCATCCATGGACTTATAAATATTGCGAAGATACTCCGAGGCCGTGTCCGTATCGATTACTCCTAGGGCTGAGATTCCCTCCTGCTGCTCTGTTAAGGCATCACCATCCTGAGTTCCTGTGACAGTTTGGTTTGGCAGATTTGAATCAGCGGCAGACAGGCCTGTCTCAGGTGCTTCCTTTTTTACGGTTGTTTTCATAGTTATCCTCCGTTTTTTTTATTCGCCGTCAGACTTAAAGTATGACGACTTTGGCGAGATCCTTAAGAATCGCCCTTACATCTTCTATTTCACCTCCTTACATAAGGGATTAATAGCCCACACTATTATTGCCATGTGATTTTTCTCCATCCAAGGACACCCGATACATAAGCGCATACTTCCTCATAGTCTGTGCTGTTGTCTGAGACCGCCACAAACCAGTGAGTACCCCTATGAGCGTCATCACAAGCAGGCTGTATTTGTGTGCCGGGCGCAAGCTGAAGGCCCCCATTAATTACACCTACCCGCGCGGTAGTATTATCCAACTGTACGTCCTCTGGAATAACAAACACGCTGTCATATCTGGTAAGCGCCCCATTAAATGCCTCAAGAACTCCCTGGCTCTGTGCATTCTGCTCTTTTATTGCCTGAACAATAACTGCCGAAAGATTGCCATAATTTAACCCATTGGCATAAGAAGTATTATCAGTGTCAATATCAACAAGAGTTGAGACCTTCCCACACTGCATGGCCTCTTCTGCTACAAAACCTATACTTGGTTGTCCACCATGTGTATTGTCAAAATTATATGAACGTGGTTGTAAACAGTTCATTGTTTCAAGCCCATCCGTCAGATTATCTATGTTTGTCTTCCATCTGATAGATGACCCATTAACCCACGCGTGTGAGGCTTGATTATAATATCCCCCGCCACTGGCCTCCATTGTGAGATTCCCATTGAGTTGCATATTAAGTCCATTACCAGAATATAACATTGGCAGATTTGTATATGTGCCACCCAATATAGCATCTTGGTTGCCTATCTCAAAGTAGGCGACACCACCATTTTGAAAAACCAACCTGCTGCCATCGCCATTATTGGTATTCCCTCCATTAATATATAATGTCTGGACACCAGTACCATCTCCAATCGTTGGGATTAATGCTCTCACTACACTGCCACTCCCCGTTGTGCTTGTCCATACCGGAGCGGCGGTCCCATTGTTCGTTAAAACACCTGCACTTGGGACTAACCTCTTTACAGCAGTCCCGTTATCATAGAAAATATCACCCAAGTGAGAACCTGTCAGGTTGTCAGGGTAAAGCGCAAACCAGTTTGTTGTGCCGTTAAGCCAATTCCCCGATGTGCTGGCAGTTATGAACTTATTCGTTGTACCCTGTGTAATGTTGTCCATATAAAGCGTGAACCAGTGATTAGTACCATTACGCCAATACCCGGATGTGCTGGCTGTCTCAAAGATATTTGTTGTTCCCTGAGTTATGTTGTCGGCATAGATGGTATAATTACCAATAGCACCTGTGCCAGCGTTATATGTGATTAACCCGGAGCTTGACAATGCACCCCGCGCCCTTGCGTTTGTATAGAACAGATTTGCCGCGCCCTCAGTGAGATTATCTGAATACAGCGAAACCCAGTTCTTCGTCCCATTCCACCATTGGCTGCTTGTACCAGCCGTAATCGCCGGTTCTTTTACGTTCAGTGCGGTCTGCAAATCGGTTTGATTTGATAACGTGCCGGCTATGTTTCCCCATGTTGGAGCGCCGCCAGTGCTTGCGGCGATGGTTACTGAGCCGTTGTCTTTCGTAATTGTTACGTTAGAGCCGGCAGTAAGGGTATTCAATTTAAAGGTCCCGTTGTCGTTGCCGATTAACATCTGGCCCCTGACCGGGGTTGCCACTGAGCCGGTACCGCCGGAGGTTATGGGCACTGTGCCAAGAGAAAACGCCCCCGTTGATGAGCTGTATGAAAGAGGCCCTGACGCTGACAGCGCCGCCCTTGCCCTTGCGTTTGTATAGTACGCATTAGACGCCCCTTCGGTTACGTTGTCGGTTGTGATGCCGCTGAGGCTGCCGGGATTAGTTGAACTGATAGCACCGAAGTGCTGAATGAGGCTATAACCCGGCACGCTCTGCATTAACAGAAAGGCTGTAATTAGTGAAACCGCTAAACCTTTTATCGTTTTCATTATCTTACCCCCGTGCATCTAACCGTCACATGCGGATTTGTCCCACCTGTAAGCGTAACCAGGCTGGCACGTATCCTCTGAAGCGGTGTGTTATCAATTGCAAACGACGCAAACCCTGCGGCGAGTTCGGAAGAATTCAGACTGTACAATGCAATTGCTGTCGGACTAAACTTATTCAAACTCGATAGGCTGCACTTTCCCTGTGTACATTGATTTCCATTGATGGCCACACTTACGGCAGTTGTCGTGTTATCCGACACATCTACATCGCATGTCCATGTCTTGAACTCACCAATCTTTAATGCAGACAGATCAAGCGGCACCCCATCGCCTGTCTTGTTGTCATTGTATAAGACGAACATGTCCGCGTGTGCAAGCGGCATAAATATCATCACCAAAACGGCTGTTAATACTATGAGTAGTATCTTTTTCAAAGTTCTATCCTCCTGGATTTAAAATCAGTTATATGTGCGGGGCATTGCTGCCCCGTTTTTTTAGTGTCCCCACTTTTTCAGGTATTCCAGAAACAGATTAGCTACAAGGGTAATCAGCACCGAGCCAATCAGCATATAGAGTTTTGAGAACATGCTGTTTATGGAGTCCTTGAATTGCTTTATCTCTCTCTGGAAATCCTTCAGTTCTTTCCAGAAATCCTTCAGGTCGCCGTTGAGTTCGTCGAGGGAGTTGTCGAAATGAATGTGCCTTTCGTCCTGGCGTTTCTGGCACTCCCTACATGCATCCATAGATACGTGTGTATCAGTCATTTCACCTCCCTCATTGCATGTACTAGGCGTAAAGCCAACACACCTCTTGTGGTTTATCCTTATCGATATCCATGTGAATTAAACTCGTGCCTATGCCCATCCTTTTTATGCCGGCGGCAGTGGCGCACTTAGATACCAGAAACCGTTCATTGCCGCTGCCTATGCCGATGTCGGCGGCAAGACCCTTTAAATGTGCCGAGTCTGTCTTACCTCCTACTGCCTTGTTGTGTGTCTCGCAGCGTGAACCGGAGGTTATCCTGAGCGCGATACCCGCTGCCTCCCTGATCTTGTCAAGGGTTGCTACAAGCTCTGGCGAGATGTTGTTAAGTCCGCAGCCGCAGCGGCAGCTGAACTCCTCCCGTTTAAAGTATTTCGAAGATACATCGCCTGACGCTGGGGCTGCCTGCCCTCTGCCGGTTGTAGTCTGTCCATTCATGGTTTTCTCCTCCTGTTAGTTCTAGTAAAATGCCGTGTATCGCAGTGTCTCGTCACCGGCGCACTGCGAGTTGTTTTCAGCCTTCAGTGTATCCAATCCCCTCGATGCAAACTCAGGCGAAAGGAGTTTCGAAAGCTCCCCGAGGCATTGGGCCTTGCCCTGCCCTATTCTCAGGAGCACGTCCTGACGCTGATTGTCGTTTCTGGCTGACTGCATCGCGTGCTGCCTCTGCAGCCATCGCCTTATGGCGTCCCACTCCGGCTGACGGCTAAGTGTGACAACGGCCACTAAGAACTCCTCTGTCGGTATTAACACTGCTAAGCCCTCCTGTGTTATTGATTTATTCATCCTGCTGGTCTTCCTCATCGTCGCGCGCGGAATTGTCTGAGGAGATAGTAAGATTGTCCTCGCCCCTGATGCGGCGAAGACGTTCCTCGTATGTCTCCATCTGGATGGTCTCTTCCGGGGCGGCCGATTTCTTCTTTTCGTAGATATACTGGGCCAGCTCCATGTAGATCTTGGCGCGGGTTTTCGAATCCACATCGGGGTCGCGTGCAAGCTCGGCCATTCCAATCAACGGGTCAACGGCCATACCCTCTAAAACCCGCCGCGCGTCAACCGTCCTGCAAAAGGGCGCCGCCGACTCCTGCGCTGGCTTCATACCCTCCTGCCCGTCAAGCACTGTAGTATCTTTTCCCATATCCCTCCTTTGATTAGTCCTGATTATCATGCCGTTTTATTTCTTGTCTATATATATGTATGAAATTCGCATGAATGCCCTATAGACCCAGCAAATACGCCATTCTCCTATTCGCATGGCTATTGGAAAACGTGAAAAACGGCAAAAATCGCTACAATTTTGTAGAATTGCTACGATATTGTAGCTTGGGGATGGACATGGGTGGCTGTAACATATTGATAATGCTATAATTAATATTTTGCGTTATACTACGAGGTGTTTATGCTTATTTATGCGTTATGTATCACATTACATATATTATGTCATTAATATCAGGTGTTATTGCCTGATAATACTCATTATTTTATGATATATGCTATCTATTGTTACGATGATAAGTGGGTTTAAAAGATTTTCATGGGGGCAGAGAAGGCTCTAATTGACCGTAAATCGCGCCCGACGGGCGTAAATCAGCCGCCGTACATGCTACTGCGTGCTCAGCATATCCTTGGCGTAGGTCAGGTAGTCGTCGTCTTTTTCCAGCTTGTTATACCACCTCGCAAAGAACCGCACGGACTTTTTCCATTGTCCCATGTGGTACATTAAGTCTGGAATCGGCATAAAGTTGGGATACTTAAAGACCATCATCATCGCGTCTTTGGCAAACGACACCTTAAATCCCTTGCCTTCGGCGGCAAGACAGGCGTCAACTATAAAATATTCTACATTCTCGTCAAACCCGCCTATTGCCTCTATGACGGTGCGTTCAAATGCGCAAAACGCGCTGCTCACATACTTAGGGGGCTTGCCCTGGACGGTGATATTATATGGAGTGATATTGAAGTCTACACCAACGCCCAGATTGAAGGGGGTCAAGTCGGGGTTTCGCAGCTCAATGCCGGCAATCCCGCCGCTCACCGCCTCCATCAGGCCGTCGTCCTTATAATAATAGACGCCGGGGAGCATAAATATTATATGCCCACCGGTTGAGACCTCTGCGCCGCGATTGTACAATGTGGCGATGTTATCGCTCTTGCAGTCAACTATTACAACGCCGCTCGTGCTGTTAAGTATAGCCTCTTTTACGCTGTCGTCGTTTACAACGATAATTATCTCGATGTCCTCGTGGCGGCAGTTCCATGTTATAGAGTTAAGCGTTGCCATTAACGCAAGGGCGTCGCGCCCCGATGGGATTACGATACTTATCCTGTTTTCTATCGCGGGGTTTTTTAATTCTATTTTTACCGATGCCTCGCGCCCGCCAATGCCAGCGTCTTTCGTCTCAAAGATAAACGACATAACGTCTAATGCCCGTTCGATAGATTTACCGTCGAGGCGGTAGAAGACCCTGTCAACGAATTTATCTGCGGTTTCTTTTATTTCACCTGGCACACCCTTTTCTATTGTCTGAAACAGTGCCTCCCAGTTGCCTGATGGGGAGACGGACTGTGCCACGCCAATATCTTTATAATATTCCTCGCCGTTTATTATATTAAACAGGTCAAAGAGCGGTTTTCTGAATGCAAGGGCCTCAACGCCGAGCGTTGTCTTGCCCATGACAACGCAGTAATCAGAGACGGCAAGTATCTTATACGGGTCATAGCTGAACACTACGACGGCACCCGGCAGCAGATCTTCGATTATCTTTTTGATATCCAGAAATGCGGGATAGGTTACCTGAGGATGCCACTTAAATACGCAGACTAAGTCGGGGCGTTTAAGTTTAGTAAGCAGCTCGACCCACACCGAGCGTTCAGTAACAGCGCCCCAGTGCGTGTTAGGCATGAACGCGATTACTTTTTTATCCATTGGAATAGACAATTCCTTTTTGATACTCTTAATCATCGAGGGAAGCGTAAATTTTTTGATAGCGTCGTCGATATGCGTGTTACCGATTATAAATAGTTTGTGAAATGAGCATTTATGGGCGAGCAGGGTGTCTCTGGTCTGGGCGCCCCAGATGAGATTAGCCATAGAGTATTCGGCATGGGTGGAGAAATTAAGCATAGGGTTATAGTAATCGCCTTCCTGGAGGGTGATGTAGGGGATATCATACTTCTTGGCCAGATGTCCGATTTGTTTACCCCACGGGTTCATCTCATGGAGGGTGAGAAACATATCGGGCTTTTCCTGATTGATAAGCGCGTCAAGACAAAAATAATCTTCCACGTTTCTGATAAGCGACCTATGCTGCTGGAACAATGACCAATGCCTGAAGCCATGCCACGAGAAGTTCACCTTTGACCACTGTTCAAGAAGTTCTTTAGTAGCGGCCTTAATCTTCGCGTTGGTTTCCTGATTAGCGTATTCGATAAGGAACTTACATTTAAACCCGTTTCGAATGACATCGCCCTCATACGGGTAATCGACAAGCGTAGTAAAAAAAAGTAAATCAGCCCCTTGTTTACGCGCCTCACCGGCGATAGGGAACAGAAACCTGCCATGATGAGGCAGGGCATTAAACACAGCAATCTTCTTACCTTTAAGTTTCATAAGTCTCCATAATGGGCCGTACGGCCTGACATCATCCTGCTAAGCATCTCGGAAATGCAAGTCAGCTATTATACCCGATTATTTGAAAAGTTCACAACCGGTAATCCAGCAATTCTCGGTGAAGACAAAAGAGGTACTGGTTATACGTATAGTGTATTAATAAGTTACGAGATGTGGAGTTAAGAAGAGCGTAAGTGCGGAATTTTCTCTTTGAGAGTGTCAATTTTACATG
>JADFYO010000007.1 GCA_015233015.1 Nitrospirota bacterium
ATAAAGTTATCGTTAGTAAGGTTGTCTTGCTCAACGGCATAATTCATAGCCCCGTATTGTAACATGTTACGGGTTAAGAATTCTCTTCTATAAACGGGACAGATTGCCTTTCTCTCTCTGCCTCTATCTCATCGAATAATTGTAGTTGCTCTTCTGATGCTTCAGACGATTTTTCACTCTTTCGGCCAAATAGTTTTGCCTTCAACAGGCGCACCTGTTCCTCAAGTATATGGACATGAACCTGCTGTTCTTTTATTATTTCCTTCAAGACTGTTATGTCTTCAGGAAGTGTCTCTGCTATCATCGGAAATATAATAGCATAACTATTTGTTATTATGCAATATTTAATTCATAATACCGTTCCGTATCTAAGACTTCCATGTGCATTGCTTTGATTGATTTCAAGACCGTCGAGCAGCCAGTTTAGTTCTCTCATCCCTATCTCCAAACTCTTCTTTGCCGTCTCCGGCCACTTGAAGCGTTCCTTTTCAAGACGCTTCTGCCACAGACAAAATCCGTTTCTGTCCCAATATAATATCTTCACTATGGTGCGTCTTCGATTGCTGAATACAAACAGATACCCTGAAAATGGATCAAGCTCCAACACTCCCTCTACAAGCATCGACAGCCCGTTTATCGATTTCCTCATGTCCGTACTGCCACCGGCTAAATATACACGAATATTCGATGCATACATCATTTCTCCAATGTCTCCAGCAGGTCAAGTGTGGCTGGGTTGAAACCGTCTCTGACTTCTATGCGGTACCGCATACCGAGTATAAGGCTTAGAGAAGGACTTGTCTTAGCCTCCTCTTCAACTATGCGCACCTGATGAAATACGGGATTTGTTGCTGATTTGTCGAATTTCCTCTTCTGATAGGTGAACGCTTTTAGCTTTAACTCATGCTGCCTACAGTACTCTGCTTGTGTACTTCCACTTGCACGCCATGCCTCTATCTGTCCCTTCCAATTGCCCGATACCTTTGAGACTGATCCCTTCTTCCCTTTGCTCGTCATCATGAACCTCCTTCTTTCGGCTCATTATGACAGCTAACTTTTCTCTTGTAAAGATGCGGTTTTCTTGACGCTTACAATCATTCTTGCTCAAACTGGCTCCACTCCGTTAACGGTTTTAGAAATGTATTATACAATATTACAGTTGAATCAGATTAAATATTTTGCCGCTTACGCTTGCGGCAATCCCATCTCTTCAAACACCTGCCGCGCTAATTGCTCTGCCTGGTTATAGTTGTGTGTCCTTGTGAATAGTTGTTCAAATAATTTTCCCTTGAGGTCTTTTAAATATCTCTCGTATTCTAAAACTGCATTTATAATTACAGTTGTCTCCCGTGGGATCTTTATAATAAAACTATCCTGCCTTTGGGCATATATAATATATTTTGCCTCATCAACTGCTGACGCGGTATATTTAAACGCACCGTCTTCGGAGATGACATCTTGTTGGCCCATAAAATAGGAACCGAGTTTTAATGGCTCATTAGGCAGGGAGATTTCGTTTGCGCCCTTGAGATATTTAAAATCGACAAACCCTTCGGGAAATCGTTTTGCCCCTTGCGGCAGTATCTCATCGACAACGGTTTCTTTCAATTTTTCAACGTCTCTATAAGTCTTTGCCTGCTTGTTGTTTTTTCTTAATTTAGGCAGCTCAAGTCTCTCTCTCACCAAGCCGGTAATCCCGTCATACAATGGTTTAAGATATTTCTTCGGATCAAGTCCAAGGGCCAAGAGCATAGCGCTGTCAAGGGATTGCCTGTCTTTCATTTTGACCTCTTCAAAAATGGGTTTGATTTCCCGATTCTGAAGAGTTTCAAAACTTTTGTTCTGTTTCGACAGGGAATTAAGTATTTCCTCTTTGGGTGTTAAAATATCTTTCCAATCTATGCCTTCAGTCTTAGTTGCCCCATCACCCAGGTTAACCCTGCTTATCAATTCCCTGAATAAAGCAAGCAGTGTTGAGTTCAGATATATGCAAAGGCCATAAAATAAATCGTCCTTTTTAGGGAATATCTCAAATAAATTATGGTCAACTTTTATGTTGTCGACATTTAGTGGTGCAAAAAATCTATCGTTTGTAATCATTTGAATCAATATCCTGCCGTTTGGTCTCTCCCCCAAGTCATACCAGAGTTTTCGGCCAGAGACCGAGGTTACTTTATTCCATGGTATGCCGTCAGCTGATACTCGTGTTTCACCCCATTGGATATATTTTAGTGCCCCATATTGTTTATTCTTCTTGAGTTCTTTTTTAGTTTTTCCGCAGATGAAAACTTTATACCTAACGTCTTCCGATTTCAAGATGATCTTCAATGCCTCTTTAGGTGATTTGATAATCGGCGCTAAAAACTCCTCCTCGATTCCCCAGTGTTTTATCCTATCCTCATCAAGGTAAAAAAACTCATTTATTCCTGTTTTACATCCACTTTTTACGTCTGCTACCAGTTCACTCAAGGGTACGAGTTTATCTTTACAATTATCCATTATTTCAAAATAGATTGCTGGTGCCCTTAAATACTTCCCCCACTTAACCGTCTTACCGGCTTCTTCTACATCTGTAAGCAGTTGACATTGCTTTATGGCCTTAATCCTGAAATTATTGTCTTCATACGTAGAGCTGCCATCCAAATGTTTAACTATTTTAGCGGCGTGATGCTTGTAATTGTCTGAACCGGACATCTCTATCGTGTTTACCAGCATGTCGATACCATGCCACCTGTCCATAGGAAAATTCATATCCCACGGGAAGAGTTCTTTGAGCCGCTTATTGATTTTTACAAAATTAACGTTGTTATCGTTTCTGATTGCGTTGTCTTCGCAACGCTCAAGGATTGTTACTACGGTGTTTACTGAGGCGTCTTCAAACCACGGCTCGCATCTGGATTCTATCATGGCGATTATCTTAAATTTTTTGAGAAAGAATTTTTGAAGTTCATACCCATACGCAACGTCTAACCACGAATTGGACGTAACAATCCCCATCCTTCCACCTTCTTTGAGATGTCTTGCCGCGTGAAAAAACAGATACGCATAAATGTCTGCCTTGCTTGAGAGTTTTAACTTTTTTCCTATAAATAACTCAGGGTAGTCGTTACTCCAATCACAAAAGAGGGCGCTTTCAAGCGATTCCTTATATCCCTCGATTCTTTTTTCTATCAGTTCTTGCCGTATATATGGGAAATTACCTACTATGGCATCAAACTGAGGCATCTTTTCATCCATACTGAAATCGGCACCGTGCGGTTTCTTTGGAGGAGGGAACTTGAATGTCGCACCGGTTTTAACCTCAAAGAAATCCATTGATGTAATTCGCGGAAAGTTTTCGTAATCCTCTAGGTTTTGTCTGTATAGGTTAATGGTTGCAAGTTCGGCGGGGAAATGGGTAATATCTATTCCCCATATCATAGAGAGGAGTTTCTTATGGTCTCTCTCTCCCCAGTTTTTGAGTCTGTCATATGCCCTGATAAGGAATGTACCAGTGCCGCATGTAGGGTCCAATACTTTGTCCGACCTTATCCTGACGCAAAAGGCTGTGATAAAATCTACGAGATCTTCGTTGGTGTAATATTGTCCAAGTGTGTGCCTTTCTTCCTGTGGAATCAGTTTTTCAAAAACGTTTCCCACAACATCCTGCGGCATTTGTGAAAAGTTGTATTTGTTCAGTGCTCCAATGAGATTAATAAGCGGTTCGACCCCGTTTTGCGGGAAAGACACCTTATCGGAAAAGTCTTCCTCGAACACTGCCTGATAGTCAATCTGTCTGGCAATCTCAAAATATCTCTTCAACTCCTTGTCAACATCTAAGGGATTTGTCCCTATTAAGACAAGTTTCGGGATGTCAGAGCGGAAGCGGCGTAACGTCAAATAAAAGAGTATCTTTCCTAATAGCCTATAGACTATTTGTCCTGACACCGCTTCATAAAACGCCTGTCCTGCTTCATTAACGGCAATGCCCTGTTTTGCCGCCCACGCAAGCAGTGCCTTATTAAATGCGGAGTTTTTTCCAACTTCCGCTCTCAGAGATTCGATAACGTGTGGCCTGATAGACTTTACTGCCTCTGAAAGCTCATGTACGAAGAATGTGGAGTCAACATCGCTAAGATGGAGATGTCCCACTCGAAAAATGGTAGAAAGGTCGTATAATATCTCTTTTATCCTTGATTTTAGAAGCGTCTGCGTGGGAACAACCCACAAGTCATCAGGTGTGGATATTTGAACAATTGTAGGATAGGTTTTATATCTATGTTCTTTCGACACCTCTTCGGATATTGGCGTCCTCCAAATAACAGCGTCTCTCATATTGCATGTTACAAAATAATCGGCGTGCATTGCCCTTGCCTTCTCGACAGCTTTCTTAAGCAGTTCTTTATTGTCAACCAGTGTAGTTGGAGTTTTTAATTCCCAACCGCAAAATCCTTGATTGGCCTTCCTGTTAAGCCAAAGCTGAACGTCAGGGAATCTTGTCTCGTTTTCTGCGACCTTTAGAGAATGCTCTGAGGAGGCAACCTCAAATGGATACTCACCGTCTTTCAAAAACTCGTTAAGCCAGGATATTACCCGGCTCATGAATTCCCTTTCGTTTGATTTAATGTCTGACACAACTCATTCCCATTCGTTTGTGCCCGGGGGCTTGATTGTTGTGTTAAATACTACTCGGGTTACTCTTTTTACCTCGTTTATTATGCGGTTTGAAATGATAGCAAGCGTCTTGTCTGTTACGCACGTCCAGTCTGCCGTCATGCCGTCTATGCTGTTTACCGCCCTCATGGCGATGTCATAGTCATAAATTCGCTTGTATGCCATTACGTCCATGGTTATGAGCGGCAATAGGGATAACGAGGAGCAGACAACTGATCGACACGCTAATTTTCTTCATTGGTGGGAGTATAAATAAATTGTGCTCGCGCTGTCAAATTCCAATTCCTTAATGAGCATGTATCTATCAATATTTGGAAATCACCGACTAACGCATATGACGCCGTCTGCTGACACGAGTTTAGCGCTTTGGTTCATGATCTGGAGTTTGTGACAATGTAGCCGCTATTCAGGCAGCCGGTCATGTGCCTTCCTCCCACATCAATTTTCTGTAATAATTTTACAATATCGGAAATCCTTTTGCAAGGGGTCGCGCTCCCGTTGCTTATCCTGCGGAATTAGTCATCCAGTCTGAACTTAATGGGCATAATTATTTCAGCCTTGCATGGTGGTTTGGGATATGGAGAACCACGCCTGATGGTTTCTACTGCGCTATTGTCAAGCACATCATGCCCCGATGTTTCAATGACCCTGACATTACTAACGCCACCGTCTTCGTTGACCATAAAGGAAACCTTAACTGTGCCTGTCCATCCCATTTTGCGGGCAGTTGGCGGGTAGGAAAGTTTGCTGGTTATGGCGCTGCGTATTGCCGCAAAGTGCGCTTTCACGTATATCGTCTCAGGGCTTTCCGTAACGGCAGCCCGCGTGTCCCCATCTGGATTTCCCGGCGCACCTGCGCTTGGCTCCGGCTCGGCACTCGCCGCAGGCTGTGGTGTGACCGGCGTATCCCGATTATCTGTCAATGTCGTCTGCCGAGGCTCAGGCGCTGCCTGCATGACAACGGCTTTTTTTACAGGTGCGACCCGTTGTTTGACAGGCCTTGCCGGTGCCGGTTGTTTTACCTCAGCGGTGGACTCTGTCTTGCCGGCAGTCTGTGCCGGTTGTTTAGCCGCCGGCCTGTCTGAAAGACTAAAATCAATGACTATCGTCTTTTTCTGCGTAGGCGTCGCCTTCATAACCCCAAGTGCCAGAATAATCACAATAAGGTGTATAGCCAAAGAATAAGCCAATGCCTTGTTTTGATCTGTCATTTCTCCGATACCGCCTGTCGGCTTACCCGCGTAAACCCCATCTGCCTCTTCCATATTCATATCCCCTGTATTGTGGCGGCACCAATGTGCTGTTGCCAACACAGCCTGATGCCGCCTGATTTCATGTCCCGCGCAGGACGCGGTTGTGCTTCTCAGAATTTTGCTGTCATGCCAACGTAGAACGACCGGCCATAGCCGGGCACGGGAACACCCCAGGAAACCGCAGTTCCCGACATCGTTGCCCCCTGGCCAGTATATGCCCCGCCCAATGGCATGTCATAAAACTTGTTCAGCAGGTTTTCAATACCGGCATCCAGCCGCAGCATCTTCCATTCATAGCTGGCGCGCAGATTAAGCAAGCCGTATGCCGGCGTCGGAACCTCGTTGCGAACCTGTGATACCTCCGTCTTTGCATCTACTAATTGCCCTTCAACCGTACCTGTTAAGCCGCCAATGTGATGCACTAAGGCCAGTTTTACATTCAGCGGCATGATGTTGTAAAGATGGTCACCCGTGGTCAGGTTCACACCCCTCACGAAATTCAACGCTCCGGTAGCTGTGAAACTTCCATAATCGGCCGTTTTCGCTATCAGATAATGGCTGGAGACATCGATGCCGTAGAGATTAGCGGACTGATTGACAAACTGAAGATAGACAAAGCCTGTTTGAGCGGTCAGGCTTGCTGTGACGGCGGCGCTGCTGCCACAGACAGACGCCGGGCAGCGGCGGGCATCGATGTAATCCTCGATGTAGGTATAGTATGGAGTAACTTTCAGTCCCCATAGCTCCGGGTCATCGGTATGCACATAGGCGGTCATGCTCACTGTATTGGCCACTTCCGGCTTCAGGTTGAGATTTCCCACATAGTAGTTTCCATCGCCGGCGAAGTTGACCATTTCCATCGCCATTGAGTTTGTTGACCAGGCGTAACGCTCGTAAAGATTGGGTGAGCGGGTTTTCCTGGCATAACCGAGCTCGATAGCCGTTGTGGATGTGGGTGTAAAGCGTGTCAGGGCTGTCACGTCAAAGTTGTAGTCTGTGCGCTGGCGGTCGCTGTTATTGAAGCTGGTGGCAGGATACAGGGGCGCCCCGTTATACATCATGGTGTTGTTGTAGCCCTGTATCGTCCCGGTGTTCATCATTACGGTATCGCTGCGAACGCCTAACAGGGTTAACCACTGAGGGTCCCAGCGTGCCGACCACTCGGCAAATACATCAATTCTGTCGCGTTGACCGTTATTAATGTTCCAGAACGTATTCGGCGACATTCCACCGGTTGCGTAACCGGCGGGCAGCACAGACGGCGACGGCGGCCACCAGTCGTCAAGACGGTAACGCTGGGCCTCGACGCCTGCTGTGAGATTGTCGTGCTCCGACAGATAGAAGTTCGCTTTGACAAGCGCACCGGCATTATTTCCTCTGGTGTTCATCGGCATACCGGGTGCTAAGATGGTTGCCGCACTCCCATAGTAGTACTGCTTGTCGTTGGCGAAGTCCATCTTGTGCCGGGTAAGTTCGTCATAAACACGGGCCTCCAAATCGCCCCACTGGAAGCGGCCATTATAGCGCAAGTTATAGTGCTGGCTGAAATTTTCGGTCATATCCATGCGCTGGTTTGCAAATCCCTGATATGGAATTTCCTGAATGCCGATATTGAGTTGAAGCAGATTATCCCACTTTTTCAGCGCCATGTCAACCGCATGATTCCATGACAGGTACCTTGATGAGCCGACCACATCGCCATCTAACCAGCCCCTGTCCGATGCCGCATTCCCTGCCGGTTTGAAATCCCGGGCAGCCTTGTAGTCGTCTGATTCGGCCACTGACCCGGAATAACGAATACTAACGAAATCGGTGGCGGCACTTGCCGAGAGAGAAGCGCCGAAGGCATTGCCATTGCTGCGATAGTAGCCGCCTATTTGTCCATGGAATAGAGGGGCTTCGCCGGGCATGGCAAACTCCAGCGCGGCCGAGTTGACTATGATTGAACCAGCGATACTATCGCCGCCCAGACTAACCGGCGTAATCCCTGACGCAACGGTCACCGTGCCCACATTAGTCGGGTCGATGTATGAAAGCGGTGAATTCATATGATTGGCACAGGCCGAAATCAGGTACATGCCTTCAACCTTGATGCGTACGCGGTCATCACCCATGCCATGCAGGAAAGGGAGGGAAGTCACCCCGCCGTTTTTCTGCAGACTGACGCCCGGTACGTCTTCAAGCAAGTCAGCCGTGCTGCTGGTACGCACCCAATTGCCGGCGGTCACATTTAACTGATAGCTCCCCGTAGTAGCTCCCTCCTCCGGTTTTGTGGCGGCATCGCGCTTAGCGCTCACCACAGCCTCGTCAAGGGTTACCGGGGATGTTTCTTTTACAGCAGTTGTATTGTTGTCAGCTGCCCATAGCGGCATCTCCATTAATTGGAAAATGACCCCCAAAAGCAGACAGAAAAGCAGTACTCTTCTCATGATAGCTCCTCCAATCCTTTTTCTGCAGGAGTCCCTAAAGAACTCTCTGCGCAAACCGTGAAACGACGGGTTAGGTTTTAGGAGGACGTTCCAGCTGAAAGGGTATTAAAAGTGGTGAAAAGCGTGTATTTTCAATCGAAAGGAAACCTGTAATTTTCAAAGGGACAAAGGGAGCGCGAACTTCACAGAGATAAGTAAGTTCATTGTTTGACAACAGAGAAGGGCCGGAAGAGCCGCACACATCAAGGGTATGAATAGCTGTGCCATTGGCGGACGCTGCAACAGCTGTAACAAACCGTACCTGCGACAGCAGTGACATGAGAAGCAGACAAACGATCAACACACTAACTTTCTTCATTGTTATAGTGTAGAGGATTTAGGCACGGGCTGTCAACGATTTGCCACTGATGTTAATTGATCGATAGTGTTACTTTCCCGATAATCTGTCTATATTTTTTTCTCTTTCTAATCTTCTTTGCTTGCTGCCATGAATGAATGTGCCAACCAATGATAATAACCCGCCAAAACCAAGAGATGCACCAATCCAGCCATGCCCAGAATAAACCAATGCCATAGACCCTACAATTAATATCAGAGATAAAATGAAAGCAAACACCAACCCATATAAACTATTTCTGCTTTCTATGTCTATAACTTTCTTTTCTAATTCTTGCCGGTGTAACCCCTGTATCTCAGTCATTTTTAAGATTCTGTCTGCAGCGCCAGGCAACGCTTCTTCATACTTAGCAAACTCTGATGCTGGAGGAATTGGCCCTGAATAAACAGCCCCGACAACCTTCATCGGAGGCATATTCTGTGAACCATTGGTCTGTAAGGCGTCGGATGGCGTTTTACTTTGAGGCTTTTTCAATATTCTCCTGAGAAAAACCCTTCATGGCATGGCGAATATCATCACCCACTGCTTGAAAATCTGATTTCAAGGCCATAGAGTCGGCTATTTCAGCGGTAGGGGAAAAATTAAAATTAACCATCGTACCGCCTATGTCTATTATCCTCGCCACACCTTCCATGAAGCTCGGGACTGCGAATAAATAACAAGTCATAACAACCTCCTCTCTTATATCAACTTGTACATCATGTACTACATGTACTACATGTCTTATTATACAAAGAATGATTTACCATGTCAAACATTTTATTGCCGCCGTTAACTACATTTTTTCTATAACGCTTATCAAACAATCAACGGCCAACGCCTATGACGCCGTCCGCTGACATGAGTTTAGAGCTGAGGTTCATGAGCTGGAGTTTGTCTCTTACGTCTAATATGAAAACGAAATGGGCGTGCTTGTCTGCGGAGGAACGGGCCTCCAGATGTGATAAGTTTATGTTGAAGCCTGTTATTACGTTGGTCAGGGCGGCCAGCATTCCCGGTTTATCCATTGTTTCGACAAAGAGTTTGGCCGGGGCAGTCGTGTTGTCTTCAGAGTGCCATGTAACAGTCACTATCCTGTTTTCGTCCAATAGGGCGGAACGCTTAAAATTATGGCACTCCGTGCGGTGAATTGTAACACCTTTCCCCTTTGTGATAAATCCATATATGTTGTCTCCCGGTACAGGGAAACAGCACTTGGCCGTCGTATAGAGCAGATTATCCACTCCGGTGATTTGTACCCCTTTGTTGGATTTTTGTGCCTTGCCGGGTTTAGGCTCCTCTCTGGCCTCTTTATTTCCCTTATTTTCGGGACTCAAAATGTTTACCACATGCCTCGCAGACAGCTTGCCGTAACCAATTGCCATCAGTAAATCGTCGAAGGTTTTATAGTTCAGCTGCGCTGTCGTCTCCTGCATCTTTTTGGATTTCATCATTGCGAGTTTTATCTTATTTCTTATGAGCATGTCCTCTAAGATTGATGTGCCAAGCTCAATGCCCTGCTTTCTCTGCTCGACCTTTATAAACTGCCTGATGCGGTTCTTCGCCTTGTGAGTTACGACGAAGTTCAACCAGTCCCTGCTTGGACTGTGTGTGGTTGAGGTGATTATCTCGATAGTGTCCCCGTTTTTCAACTGATATTTAAGCGGTACCATTCTGCCGTTACATCTTGCCCCGACACAGCGGTTTCCTATATGGGAATGAATGGCGTAGGCGAAATCCACAGGGGTGGCCCCTGCTGGCAATTCCCTTATCTCGCCGGCAGGAGTAAATACAAATACGACCTCGGAAAATATCTCGCCCTTGAACATCTCCAGAAACTCGCGCGCGTCCTTGGAGTCCTTTTGCAGGTGTACCAGCTCTCTGAGCCATTTTGTGTACTTGGAGTCTTTTTTCTCTATAGCGTGGCCGCGCTCCTTGTAAAGCCAATGCGCCGCTATGCCCTTTTCGGCTATCAGGTTCATCTCCTCAGTCCTTATCTGAAACTCTACGCGTTCTGCGCCGGGGCCTAAGACTGTAGTGTGCAGCGATTGATACCTGTTTGATTTCGGCATGGCTATGTAGTCCTTAAACCGCCCCGGCACCGGCATCCAGAGCGAATGAATGATGCCAAGGATAATGTAGCACTGTTCTGGTGTCTGCGTTATTATTCTCAGGCCCAGCATGTCGTTGACATCGTCAAAGGTTATACGCTGCGTCTGCATCTTCTGATGAATTCCATAGAAATTCTTCACCCTCCCGCTTACGCGCCCCGGGATATTATGCTCGCTTAGTTTTTTTTCGATGATGTCGGCAAGGCCTTTTATGAAATCCTCGCGCATTTGCCGTTTAGCGGCTACTTTATTATATAAATCCTCATAAATCTCCGGGTGCAGGTACTTAAAACCAAGGTCCTCGAACTCCGCCCTGAGCCAGCCCATGCCGAGGCGGTTGGCAAGCGGCGCATATATATCCAGCGTCTCGGCGGCTATCAGCTTTTGCTTGTGGGGAGGCATAAATCTCAGGGTCTTCATGTTGTGAAGCCTGTCGGCAAACTTTATGAGTATCACCCTGATATCCTCGGCCATCGCTACAAACATCTTCCTGAAATTCTCGGCCTGGGTATCCTCTCTTGACTTGAACTCCATCTGTTTCAATTTAGTCAGGGCGCTTACCATAAAGCCGACATCCTCGCCAAAAATCTCGATGATTTCCTCCATGGTCGTCTCCGTATCCTCGACAGTGTCGTGCAGAAGGCCGGCTACTACCGTTTTACAGTCAAGGTGCATGTCGGCCAATATGGACGCCACGGCAAGCGGATGAGAAAAGAACGGTTTGCCCTCGCGCCTTCTCTGGTCGCAGTGCGCCTCCTGAGTAAAATAATACGCCTTACGAATAATTGAGACATCGGCGTCAGGGGCGTATGCCGTTATTTTAGCAAGCAGTTCGTCTAGTCTTAAAAGGTCGCTCTCCATTATGATATATTATAGTACAATTAATTACTAATATCTAATATAATTTTGAGGGCATACGGGTTATGCTTAAAAAGATAATCATCGAAAAGATCGGGGAAAACGGCCCGATGCCGTTTAGGGCGTTCATGAACGAGGCCCTCTACCACCCGGTCTATGGCTATTATATGTCAAAAGAGGCAATGCCGTTTGGGCGCGAGGGCGACTTTTTTACCGCCTCACACCTCCACCCGGCCTTTGGCGCAGCTATTGGCAGACAAGTTCAACAGATGTGGACGCTTATGGGAAAGCCAACCCTATTTCACATAATAGAATTCGGACCGGGTCGCGCATTCCTTGCCAGCGATATGCTCCGGTCATTAGACAATACAGAGTTTTATAATGCCATTTCCTACGTAATCATCGAGGCCAACCCGTGGCTGATGCAGCACCAGCGGGCAATGCTCACAGACGATAAGGTATCGTGGGCGGCCTCGGCTAACGAGCTGCCACCGGTCTGTGGCTGCATCCTGTCTAATGAGCTTCCCGACGCCTTTCCCGTACATCTCGTACAAATGGACAACGGCGTTCTGAGGGAAGTTTGGGTCGCAGCCGAAGGAGATAATCTTATAGAAATACTACGTGAGCCGTACAAGGAAATCCTTGAATATGTGGAAGAGTTTGAAATAGATGTACTACGAGGCTCGTCCACTTCTTTTAATCCTGTCATTCCTGCGAAAGCAGCAATCCAGTCCACTTACAGGACAGAGATAAATCTTGCTGTCAGGGATTGGCTCAAAGACTGCTCCTCAATTCTCAGAGAGGGTTTTATCATTACAGTAGATTATGGATTTCCGGCGTGGCAGTATTACCAGCCGGGCCGCTCCCGCGGCACACTGCTCTGTTACCACCGCCATAAGACCTCCGAAAATCCCTATGAAAACATTGGAGAGCAGGACATCACGGCGCACGTCAACTTCTCGGCGCTGAGTAAGTGGGGGCTTCAATACGGTTTTAGACCCGTAGGGTATGCCGCTCAGGGGCAATTCCTCCTATCGCTTGGAATTGACGAGCTGATTGCTCAAATACCGCAAGACGAAGACTACCAATTCGAGGCGATAAAGATAAAAAGGCTGCTCGTCCCCGAGGGCATGGGAGAAAGCCACAAGGTGCTGGTGCAATATAAGGGGGCAGCGGGGGAAATCCCTCGCTTGAGGGGATTTACGATACGAAACCAACTCAGTGAGCTTGATGTGATGCCAACAATGGAGTTAGAGAAATAATTCCATTTCTAAATCATACGTATAATAATATATTTTATCTCACTCCACGACAATAAATTATCATGACCGTTCTTGTCTTGTCGTCATTCCGGCTTGTCTGGAATCTTATTCGGCTTGAGGAAATGAAGAGACAGATTCTGGACAAGCCGGAATGACGGACTAAGATATTTCATAAATACGCTAAACATAAGCACTGCTTATTAATGCACTAATGAATTATAAATAGTATAAGAAGCCAGGGAATCATCCTGAGCTTGTCGAAGGATGCTCCTTATCTTTCGTATCTCGCCGTAAATCGGCAATCCTTCGACAGGCTCAGGATGATTCTTTTAACAAGATGATTGTTACTGAGGACGAGAAAAACATAGTCGAGTTGCTGTCCGGCTCAGGATGATTCTTTTAACAAGATGATTGTTACACTCTACGCGTTAGTGCTGGAGCATATTTTTTTAAGGCTCAGGATGATTCTATTAACAGGATTATTGTTACTCTTATGAATGCAACTAAGTATTAGGTGATAACAAATTCTACTCTTATAATTCTATCTTCACTTCGCACCAACCATCGATATTTCTGAGTGAGATAGTGCCATTCATATTTTTTTCTATTATTATCTTTGCCATGAACAGCCCCAGCCCGGTGCCTCTTGATTTGTCCTTGGTGGAGAAATATGGGTCAAACACCTTGTTTATTATGTCAGCAGATACGCTGCCGCAGTTATCCGCGAAGGTGATGATTGTTCTACCCGCGATATCGTCCTTGTATAATCTTATCCTGATTGTGGCATTGGGAACGTTCATTCGTTCAACTTTGTCCTTGATATTGGTCAGAATGTTCAAAATTACATGGGCAAACTCATTCGGATAGCCCATTGTCATCAAACTATCGTCCATTTCTTTATCGATAACTATTCCCTTATCTTTAAGGTAGTCTGAGATAATGGAGTAGGCATTGTTTATCTCATATGATATGTTGAATTCTTTTTGTTTTTTATCCTGAAGATAGAAGTTCCTGAATTTATCTATGGTAGCCGATAACGATTTTAACTCCGAGATAGCCAACTCTACAGTTTTGTTTAAATATGCTTCATTTAATTCATTATGGCGGTAAGCGTCCCTTATCTCCTGCACATAAATCGCCACACCACAGAGTGGCTGCCTCCAGTGGTGGGCTATATCGATAAGTAACTCACTCATCGATATGTTTCGGGACTGCTCATAGAGGATTTGATCCTTGATGCGGGTTTGGGCTACCTCTTCGGCCAATTTTATCCTTGTTAGTCCCATTTCACCCAATAGATCTGCAAGGTATAACAGGAAGTCCATCAGCGTTTTTGCATAGTCTTCTGTAAATATGGGGATTTTAGATAATGCATTGAGATATTCTGTCTTATCAAAACCATATTCATCCGCTTGCCTGATGAAATATTGCTCATCAGGCGGTTCAAAAAAGAACTGTCCTGTAAAAAGGTTGCCTATGTGTATGCCATCTATAGTTATGGGTACTGCAACCTCCACAAGTCCGTTCTTACATCTATAGATGTTATATCGTTCCCCTTCCTTTAGTTTACCCGCAACAATGGAATCACTTTCTCTGCACCTTGCCGCCGATATAGGATTTACCCGATGAAATTCAGTGCAGAGTGGCTGCCATCCGCTATTTGTAAATATATTACCTTCTAAATCAAGAACCGCGGTGGCTGAACCTGTCAACCTGGTAAAACTCTCGGAGAGTTCCTGAATCTCCTTAATATTGAAAATATCTGATAGTTTATATGTCATTAGAGACCCACCGGTGGATATTCTAACAGACAGGACGTATGCAATACAAGTCAATACGCCAAAACTGGACAGGGCAATTTGAAAATAAAAGCCGGGATTTGAAAATAAAATCTAAGAAATGTTATCTTACGTTGCGGCTGTGCCGCTGGCGTTATTAGGCGTTATTCAGGCCTATTGCAATAAATTTATATCGGGAGGTCTCAATGAAGTATCTTTTCACACTGTTTTTTGTGTTAATCGCCACACCGGCCTTTTCGGACACCCCTTTGGCTGTTGACAAAGGGGATACGGCGTGGATGCTGGTCAGCGCGGCTATGGTAATGCTCATGACGCCGGCGTTGGCGATGTTTTACGGCGGCATGGTCAGACGAAAAAATGTCCTTGCCACAATTATGCAGAGCTTTGCGGCTATCGCCATTGTAAGCCTTCAGTGGATTCTATTCGGTTACAGCCTTGCCTTTGGGCCGGATGTCCATGGCATCATCGGCGGGCTGGACTGGGCGGGGCTGTCTTCTGTCACACTGGAGCCTAATCCTGACTATGCCCCTACAATACCTCATCTGGCCTTTATGATTTATCAGGCGATGTTTGCCGCCATTACGCCGGCCCTCATCAGCGGGGCATTTGCCGAGAGAATGAAGTTTTCGGCCTTTATCGCGTTTACTTTTATATGGGCTGCGGTTGTCTATACGCCGGTTGCCCACTGGGTATGGGGCAAAGGCGGGTGGATGTCTCAGATGGGCGTCATGGACTTTGCCGGAGGTATAGTTGTGCATGTTACGTCAGGGTTTTCTGCACTTGCGGCGGCCTTGTATCTGGGAAAGAGGAAGGGCTTTCCCCATGACCTGATGTCCCCTCATAATTTGCCGTTGACGGTTATAGGGACGGGGCTTTTGTGGTTCGGGTGGTTTGGGTTTAACGGCGGAAGCGCCTTGTCTTCGGGACAGTTAAGCACGCTGGCCTTTGTTACCTCACATACTGCCGCCGTTTCGGCAGTGTGCGTATGGATAACGCTTGAGTGGATGTTTCACGGCAGACCAACAATGTTTGGCGCCGCTACGGCCTCTATAGCCGGCCTCGCCACGGTAACGCCTGCCGCCGGATTTGTTACGCCTATGGCCGCCATTGCCATCGGTTCAGCCGCTGGTGTGGTTTGTTATCTCGCTCTTAATTTAAAATCACGCTTTGGATACGACGATTCGCTTGATGCCTTTGGCGTACACGGGGTGGGAGGCGCTATTGGTACAATATGCGTCGGGTTGTTTGCCTGCAAGGCCATGAACGCCCAGGGCGCAGACGGCCTGTTCTACGGTAACGCCAGACAGTTGTTCATTCAACTGGGTGCGGTGCTGACTGTGGCTGTTTTCTCCTTTGTCATGACCGTTGTGATATTTAAGATTATCAGCTTGTTTACGTCTATCAGAGTAAACAATGAAGATGAAGTCGAGGGGCTTGACACCACACAGCACGGTGAAAGCGGCTATTATATGTAAAGAGCGGTACGCGGTACAGGGGTGAAGCAACCGTGTTTAAGGCTATATGCCTATTACTTTACCTGCGCACCGGCTGCGATGTCCCTCTCTACCGTTATCAGCGTCAGCCCTCCTTCGGAGTCCGAGGCGGCCAGCACCATGCCCTGCGATTCCACGCCCATCAACTTCGCGGGCTTCAGGTTTGCCACTATTACTACGGTCTTGCCTACCAGCTCCTCCGGCTGATAGTGTTTCCCTATGCCTGCTACTATCTGGCGCTCCTCACCGGAGTCAACCGTCAGCCTGATCAGTTTATTTGAACCCTTGACTGCCTCGGCGGTTAGTACCCTCGCGGTCTTTAGCTTTACCTTTGCGAAATCGGTGATGTCTATTATGTCTATTACGTTTGCCATGGTTGTCATTGGTACCTCGTCTTTTTTTGGTTTGGCGGCAGATGGCTGCGGCGCCTTAGTGTCCGGTTCAATTCGTGGGAAAAGCTGCTCCATTGCATGAATTGTTATATCTTTTTCAAGTAGCCCCCACTTAGCCGCTTGGGGAAGTTTTATATTTGATATGTCCCTCTGCGTTAAATGGTTGTAGAGCATGCACATAGATTTTGGCATAAATGGATATAAATACAGGCTTACGAATCTGATACCCTCCAGTAGTGAATATATCACTGTACGCAGTCTGCCCCCGGTTTCGTTTGATTTGGCAAGTACCCAGGGCTTGTTCGTATCGATATATTTATTCAGATATGTTACGAGCGTCCAAATCTCGTCGAGTGCCTTATTGAAGGCAAGCTCATCGAGATGGCCATTGAGTTTCGACAAAATCCCCTCTGCGAGACGCTTTAGTTCCGGCTCAACCGCGTCAGGGGTTGGGATATTGCCGTTATAATATTTCGTCAGCATGGCAAATGACCTGCTGACCAGATTCCCAAGGTCATTGGCAAGGTCGGTATTAATCCTCCCGATAAGCGCCCCCTCAGAGAAATCCCCGTCAAGGCCGAACGTTACCTCGCGAAAGAGAAAATATCTCAGGGCGTCCGCTCCATATCGTTCAATTATATCAAACGGGTCAACCGCATTGCCCAGAGACTTCGACATCTTTTGACCTTTGGTAGTCCACCACCCGTGAGCAAACAGGCGCTTTGGCAGGGGCATCCCCAAGGCCATCAACATAGCGCTCCAGAACACAGCGTGTGTGGTCAGAATATCCTTTCCTACTATGTGAACGGAGGCCGGCCAAAAGTCTTTCATATCGGCGCTTTTATAGCGTGTTGCCGAGTAATAGTTTATAAGGGCGTCAAACCATACATAGGTCACATAATTTTTATCAAACGGCATCGGCACACCCCATGAGAGCCTCTGGGACGGCCTCGATACGCACAAGTCCCCAAGTGCGTTCGACCTCAGAAACCCCAGTACCTCGTTTCGCCTGGATTCGGGCATTATATAGCCGGGATTGTCTTTTATGTGGCGTACGAGTGCGTCGTGATACTTTGACATCAGAAAGAAATAATTCTCCTCTTCTATATTCTCGACAGGTCTTCCGCAGTCAGGGCAGTTCCTGTCTTTTACGTCTTTGTCCGTCCAGAAACGTTCATCATGCGTACAGTACCAGCCTTCGTAACGGCGCTTTACAATTTCGCCCTTGTCGTAGAGGCGCTGAAGGAGCTCCTGTACTATCTCTATGTGCCCCGCGTCGGTAGTCCTGATGAATGCGTTATTTGTAATATCAAGTTTTGTCCAGAGATTTTCAAAATTCACACAGAGCTTGTCTGTGTGCTCCCTTGGGGATAATCCTGCGTCGGAGGCAGCCTTAAGTACCTTCTGTCCGTGTTCGTCCGTACCTGTAAGGAAAAATACGGCGTTGCCCATCTGCCTGTTGAACCGCGCCAGTATATCTGCCGCAACCGTCGTATAGGCGTGCCCGATATGCGGGACGTCGTTTACATAATATATCGGGGTTGTTACATAAAAAAAATCTTCCATGATAAAATATGGCCTCCATCGGCGTTACGGTTTCTTTGGCGTTACGGTTTCTTTTTAGCCTTGAACTTTCTGAATCTCCATTTGTTTTTCTTCCCGGTGGGTTCTGCTTTCGCGTCCGCAGGTGTGTCCTTAGGCGCATCTGGATTGGCTTCAGGGTTTGCCGGTTCCTGTGGGACGGCCTTCGCCTCAACTGCCTCTTTTGTCTCTATCAGAGGGGCAGCCGGGGAATGTCTCTTAGTAAAGTGCTTTTTCCTGCGGTCACGATTTTTCAATGCCCCTGTGCCGTTTTCAAGTGTGGGGTCTGTGGCTTCTCCGCCGGTTATACCGGGGGACTTGGCGTCTTCACGGCTGTCGCCAAATTTTGATCGCGAATGTCTCTCCTCTGCCGTGTTAATAGAAAACTCGTTTTTCGCTTCGCCGATTAAATCCTCCAGAGCAACATCTTCTTTGATTATTATGGCATCTTCCGGGACGCACTCTGAATGGAAATCCTCCACTTCAAACCCAAGGCAGCACATCAGCCTGCCACAAAGCCCCGATAATTTGCCGGGATTTAAGACAAGGTCTTGTTTTTTTGCCATTCTGATAGAAATTGGGGCAAAATTCGACAGAAATGTCCTGCAGCATACCTCCCTGCCGCATATGCCTATCCCCCCTATGAGCTTTGTCTCATCCCTTACGCCAATTTGGCGCATCTCTATTCGCGTCTTGAATCTTGACGCAAGGTCCTTCACAAGCTCCCTGAAATCTATCCTGCCGTCGGCCGTAAAATAAAACACTATGCGCCGCCTGTCAAGGGTTACTTCCGTATGCACCAGTTTCATGGGAAGTCCGCGAATGGCTATCCTCTCCGTACAGTACTCTCTTGTCTCTTGTTCCAGAAGATCGTTGCTTACCTTTGCATTTATGTCCTCTTCGGTAACGCTTCGGATGACTTTCTTTAGCTCCTTATCGGCGGCTTCTATGGTTTTCTCCCCAATCACTATGTTTCCTATAGTCAGGCCAAAACTCGATTCCACCACGACGAAATCGCCAACCTTTACTGTAAGACCGTCTATCTCGAAATCGTAAATCTTGCCGCATTTCTTAAATCTGATACCAACAACTGTAGGCATATTCAGTAAACCCCTTTATTTAGAGCTATTGGAGACACTCCTGAAAACGTCTCTGAGTTTTGAGGCTGTATAATTAAACACAATGCCCTTGTTTATATTCAACACGAAATACCTGCTCAGGTTGAAAAAGGTTTCATAACAATCTATTATCGCCTCAATATCAGTGCCTGTGCACAGTCCGGTAATCTCTGCCTTCTTGTCCATATTCAATAAGGCGGTGTGTCCCAGTTTCAACACTGCCATATCCCTGAGAAACGTCATCGCGGCCTCAAACCATAAGGACATCTCCTGTCTGTCTTTCCACTGTTGTGCGTCCCTGCCGCCGGCCATTCCCGTAAACGTCAGAAGCGCCCTGTTGCGCACGCTTACCAGTGCGTCGTTTAACATAGCTCCCGCGCTGCCGTTTGACAAGCCGATTTGTTCGTCCGTCACCTCAGCACCCTTTTTGTCCGCTATAGCACGTAATACCTTAAAAGAAAGAGGTACAAAGGGTACATTTACGCACCTTGAGCGTATCGTATCCAACAGGAGCTCCTTCTTGTGGGTTATCAACACGATGACGCTGCCCGCTGTGGGCTCTTCGAGGGTCTTAAGAAAGGCATTTCCGGCCTGAGGATTCATCGCATGAGCATCTTTAATTATAACTGCCTTTCCCCGCCACTCCATAGCGCTGGTCGATAAGAACTCGCCTGCCTCCCTGATTTGATCTATTTGTATAACCCGGCTCACTTCTTTGGCTTGACCAGTTTTGTCAGCCTTCGCAGCCTTGTCCTTGACGGTGTCCTCAGGGGTTATTACCCTTAGGTCGGGATGCACAAGTGAGTCCGTGTTTTTACATGAGCGGCAGCTGCCGCAAAAATTCCCCTCTCCGGCAGAGACAGCGTCTTCACAGTGCATCGCCTTTATAAATGAAAAGGCCGCCGTTGTCTTTCCCACTCCGCGAGGACCGGCAAATAAATATGCGGGGACAATCCTTCCTGTATTGAGCATTCCGCCGAGTATTCTCAACGCCCTTGGTTGACCCATTAACTTGTTTAACGGCATCGCAGCCTTTCCTCTATTGCCGCAACTATCGCCTTCGTTACAACGGCAGTATCTGTCGAGGCGTCAATCAGCTTAATACGCCCAGGCTCCGTTTTTGCCAATTCCAGAAACCCGGCGCGAACCTTTTCGTGAAAGACAAGAGGCTCAAGCTCAAACCGGTCTGACTTGCTTGCCGCTTGATTTCTGCCGAGGCCAATATTGGGGGACAGATCAAGTAAAAAGGTCATATCGGGGCGAAGGCCTCCTGTTGCTATTTTATCGATTTCCATAATCAGCCGCTTATCAAGCCCCCTGCCATAGCACTGATAGGCAATGGTTGAATCAGTAAACCTGTCCGTTATGACAACGGCGCGATTCTCTATCGCAGGGGAAATCACCTCTGCCAGGTGCTGCGCCCTTGCCGCGTTATATAGCAGGAGTTCCGTCAGTGGGGTCATATGTTGAAAACTATTATCGAGTAAGATTTCCCTTATTCTCCTGCCTGTTTCTGTGCCGCCCGGTTCAAACGTGGCTACTGTCTCAAAGCCCGCTGCGCGTAACTGCTCCGATACCAGTCGAACCTGAGTGGTCTTGCCCGCCCCTTCTATGCCTTCAATAGATATAAATATCGCCGTTGCCTCCTCAAATAAAATCCATTACAGGTTCTCCGCAAGGAGGTATTGCTTCAATCCCTTCAGGAGGGCAAACACCTTCTCTGACTCTGCCGTGCTTAACGAACCCGTGCCACACGACGGCGTAAGCATGATGTTGGAAACAAGCAAGCTGTCAAACTTTTGAAGCCTTTCGTAACGCTCCATGAATTTCCTCTTTATCCCATCGGCGTCTTCAGTTCTTACCGTCTCGGTCGTAGGAACGATACCCCAGGCCATTGTGCCTCCGGCTGCAACATAATCAATCATTTCATCGCGATAAATCGCTATGGCGTCGAAATACCCGTAGGCATCGAAATTTACAATGTCCGGCCTGACATTGAAGACCATAGGCCAGTCACAGTTGCCGCAGCAGTGCAGGCCGGCAACAGCGCCGGTCTGTTTCACACCGTCGATGGTCTGCTTTAAGAGCCTTGTGATCTCTGCCCCGGAAATCCCCAAATACGCGCTTGAGCCGACTGAGGAAAGCACCGGCTCATCGATAAAGATGATGACCGTGTCGGCCAGTTCTTTTAGCCTCTCCACCTGCCACGCGGCCTTAGAGATCAGCAGCATGACGGCGATTTCCCTGAGTTCCTCGTCGTAAAAAATGTCTCTGCCGTCACGGTCTTTCAATCCAAGGGTAAAGGTCATGGGGCCGGTTATATGTCCTTTGATAAATGGCAATTTCCCTCCAGATTGCAGGAGGTGCGTACTTCGCAATTCCCTGAGCATCCCGTAAAACCCCGCGGCATAGAACTCCGATATGGAAGATACAGGAGCGACATCTGAGTATGCCTCATAAAACTGTCTCAGAGGCGTGTCGTCCTCTTGTCTTTCTATCCAGACGCGCTCTCTCGATTCGTCTATTTTTACAAAAGGCATCCCCTCCGAGTACTGCAGGAGCATGGATTCGGTGAATGCCCTTCTCGGCAGCTGAGGCCAAAACGGTATGTCAAAGTTTTCAATCACCGCGCTGCACGCCTCCCTTGCGTTATCATAGGGGAGACTTCCAATGCCGGTCGTAGTAAATTTAGGGAACATGACTTATAGATAATAACCTATCCTTGGTGGTTGTTACAAGTGTTCGACTCCAGGGCAAACACATTATGTATTTTATTGCCTGTGATTCCCGCATTTCAATACCCGCCCACAGGTGCCGTGCAAATACAAACGTTGGTGGCAATAGGGGTGAAGGGGGATTATCCCCCTTCGTCTTTAATCCTTTAAGTAAATGTTAACTGTTCTGACCGGAACTCGCCATGTAATCAGACGGCATAAAGGCTACAGGGACGCTGAGGCCGGCCAACGGCCTGGCGGACCTGATGTTGTAAACGGACATCAACGCTACCATGTTTGCCGCCTTTGACTTATTGAGCTTTGCCCTTAGAGCAGCGAGCATAACGTCCTTCTGCTGCACTTTGTGATTAGTGAGCCTGGCGTTTTGAGCTAAGGGCCGAATGTCTTTACGATTGGATACAGTATAAACAGTCTGGCCGCTGTCCTTTGATTTAGCAATATAGGCGTTTTTGAGCTGTGAGCCAGTGAGCATACGTTTCATAAGCACGGCATTTTTGTAATCGACAAAAGCGATTTTACTAAGCCTGTATGGTAAAGTCTTCATATCTGTTATATCGACATACCTGGTTTTGGAACCGTCTTTGAGGATGTAATCGATTGTTACCAATGAGACGCCCTTGTTAACGATGCCTAAATCCTTAGCGCATTTAAAAGAGACATCGATATCCCTTGATTTTACAAATGGTCCACGGTCAGTTATGTTAACCCTTGTGGATTTGCCATTTTTGGGATTTGTGACCCTGAGGTTCGTGCCGAAAGGGAGCGTCTTATGAGCGGCCTGAGATGAGTTCATATCATAGATAACGCCAGAAGACGTTCTCCTGCCGTGATATTCTTTTCCAAACCATGAAGCAGCGGCATATTTTCGTGCCTCAGCTTTTCGCGCCTCTGAAGGAGCCGCTGGCAATCCAACAACAAGAATTAGTACAAATGAAACCACTAAAACATTAAACGTGTAACCGCGATTGAATAAGGGTGTGCTTTGTTTCATAAAAACCTCCAGACGTTTACATTTTATTACTACTGTTGTGTTGAGCTATAGCTGCAACTTTTAGTTGGAAATAATACGGCGTTCATCGTTATAAAAGGCAGATAAGTCTGCGATACATTACATTACCGATTAAATGCCGGGATTATGACAGAACTAAACGGGATTTACCCACCAGTTAACCCCACTGCCAATCTTATACTCTAACGCCTGCCGGATAAAATGCCTGCCAACCCTAATGTGCGACGACATTCATTTGTGGCGACGTTCATGTGTGGCGACGCTGCTGACTGTTGATATTGCCGACCGCCAAGCAGAGAGTATAGATTTTGCGTCTGCCCCAACCGGTTTCATGTTACAATAAAAACAAATAAGTTGTCAAGGGGGGTTTTATTAATTTTTTTTATTAACTTATTAATATTTTTTGTGGTAAGATATGTCATGTGTTTTGGCATAACAATAAATACTTATAAATTGCCGCCTTATGGATACCGGATGGCAATTGGGGCAGGCGTGTCAATTGGGGCAGGTACACAAGGGCGCGTGTGAACGATGGATGATAAATTAAGGGTATTTTGTACGGTTGCCGATCTGAGAAGTTTTTCGAAGGCGTCTGATGTTATTCATCTGACTCAGCCTGCCGTGAGTTCTCAGATACAGGTTTTAGAGGATATTTATGACACAAAACTCTTTGAACGCACAACAAGCAGCGTAATACTGACGGCTTCCGGCGAAATTCTCTACGAATACGCAAAAAAAATATTATCGTTATACTCGGATGCCGAGAAGACTATCTGTAAACTGACGGGGGTAGTAAAAGGGTCAATTAAAATTGGAGCCACATCTTTGGTTGGACACTACATGCTTACGTCAATGCTGGCCGATTATAAGAAAATAAGTCCCAAGTTAAAAATATTTCTTCGTTTTGGCAACTCCAAAAGGGTAATAGAGATGATGAACACTGGCGCAATCGACTTAGGTTTTGTCGAAGGCAGGGTAAAAGGCTATAAGATAACAGCCGACAAGCTCTGCACAGACGAATTGTTTCTTATTGTACCGGTGTGGCATCCATTTGCTAAGTTCGATGACATCTCCATTGAAAAGGTACTCAGGGAGACTTTTATCATCAGAGAAGATGTCTCGAGCGCGGGGAAATTAGTCGAGGAGTTTTTTTTCAAGTGCAGGGTAAATATGCAGAGCCTGAAAATCTTTATGGTTTCAGAGAGTATAGAGGCGATAAAAAACGCCATACATGAAGGGCTGGGCGTTTCGTTTTTGTCTAAACTTGCGGTAAAAAAAGAAATTCTTGACGGGCAGTTCAAGGCCCTGAGAATAAAGAAAAACAAAATCACTCAGGATATTTCGGTAATCTATGGCAAGAAGAACAATGCATCCTACATGGTTGAGGATTTTTTGGCGTTTGCCATGAGTTATAATTATGAAGGGATATTTGGGGAGATGCTGCCCTGAGAGGTTGATTATTTTAAGATATTATGTTAGTATTATAAATAGTTTAGTGATCAAATCAGACAGGGGGTATTGGTATGACGATAGGGCATAGCCCTGCAGGCCGTGCGGTAGGCGCCGCCGCCGTGGATATTAATTCCAAGCCGGCGAAAGATGCTGCGAAAGTGCCGGAAAATGAAAAAGCCGGCGAAAAAGCCGCCACAGAGGCTTATACCATAGGAATAAGCAATGCCAAAATGCCCGGGTTGAATGCTGACACTACAATAAAAAATGAGGCTGACGCCTTGAATTCGGCTGAGATGGCTAAGAAGAAAATCATTCAAAATCCCAATAATGCCATCGGCTCGCTTGTCTTCAACAATTCAAGGGTCGCCAATCTGATGAAGGGGCTGGCCGGGACGGCTGCGACTTAAAACATAAATCAGCCGCCGCTACGCATAAAGCCTTAATAGCGGAGTGTTTTTTAAATGAGAAGTCTGATGGGCGCTTGAGAAAACAGTATTTTGACAGAGATTCATAACAAGATAGGGGCAGATTGGACGTACAGCCTGAAAAAGAAGATGCTTTTCGGGCTTCTGGGGCTTATTAGTGTTTGTTTTGTTTTGTTGACAGCTATTGTCGTACTTCTTGTAAAGAATTCCCGCTTTGAAGACGCAAAGACTAATATTCAGGAATTGAACTCTGCCATTGAATCAAGCTTAAAACATTTGATGATGACGCGCTCTCCCTATATAAGGCAGGCTATAGAGCAAATCGTAAGCAGCAGGGATACCATTTCATCCATTACGATTTTAAACAACAGGGGCGTGGCCATGTATAGCGCCGGCCAGAGTGATAATAGCAATAGAGTTTTCGATAAAGAAAAGGAAGCCTCTTGTTTTGGCTGCCACAAGACTGCTAAGGGCGGCCATTTAAAAGAATACACGATGGCGGTGAAGAACAAAGACGGTATAAGTGTCCTAAGAAATATCTCCGTTATTTCTAACGAACCCCAATGTTATGGCTGCCACGGCTCTACGCGGATAAATGGCAAGCTCATCGTTGACTATACGCTTGAGCGCTACTCCTCGCTTACAATGACGCTCATGGCGATTATCATTGGTTCGGGCCTGGTTTGTTTTTTGTTGCTTGTCCCGCTTATTTCTATTAGAATTAATAAATATACCGCTGAAATAATAAGTCAGAACGAAGAGGCCAACCTTCTCTACTCGATGGTCGAAGAGCTAAGCAAGACCATTACCCTTGAAGATCTGAAGAAAATAGTTGTGGATATTTTCAGTGAATGTCTGAAGGCCGAGGAGGTCTCCATCGTCATGCCCAAGAGGAGCGGCAAGTACAGTGTATTTACCAAAACCATAGCAGCCGGCGGCATTGTCCGAAGAAAAGTTGAGGCCGACGACCCTCTCATAGGTATGATAAATCTATGGATAGAAGGAAAGCTCAACAGCTGTATTTTATCCAATGACAAAAGAGACATATGCCTGAACATTTCAAAGTCCGGCGAGCCGCTCGCTCTGATTAACGCAAAAAAGGCAAGCGCACCATTTATGAATAAGAAGGTTGAGCTGTTGCAGTCGCTCTCAGGCCGTTTAGCCATTGCCTTCGAGAATGCCTATCTCTACGCTATGGCCATAACGGACGAACTTACGCATTTATACACAAAACGGCATTTCAGCTACACCATAGAGAGAGAACTGGCAAGCGCCGACAAATCGGGCAAAGGCCTTTCCCTTATGATGATAGACCTGGATGATTTCAGGCGCGTGAACGAAAGTCATGGACATACGGCCGGGGACTTCGTGCTTGACGCCGTGGCACAGCGCATAAAGGACTCCATTCGGGAACAAGACATGGCGTTCCGGTACGGCGGCGAAGAGTTCGCGGTTATCCTGCCTGATACCGATGTGGCCAGCGGTCATATTGTGGCCGAAAGAATAAGAAAATATATAGAGGACACACCGTTGCAACAAGACGGCCTGTCAATTAATATGACCGTCAGCGTGGGGCTTGCGGATTATAAGAAGGACGAGGGCGTCTCATCTCAGGAGCTTCTTGCTAAGGCCGACAGCGCCCTCTATGAGGCCAAGTGGATTGGCAAGAACACCATAGTTGTCAGATACGACAGGCATGGTGGATAGGTTTTTCATTGCCGGCAATATCGTAGATGTCCTTAACTCCTGCATATACGCTGCCGAAGTTGAGATCTCCCAAGGAAAGATTGCCTCGATAACAAAGAGAAATGTACCTTATAGCGAATTTATAATACCCGGCCTCATAGATTCTCATGTCCATGTGGAGAGTTCTATGCTGATACCATCTGAGTTTGCCCGTATAGCCGCAACGCACGGCACTGTGGCCACGGTAAGCGACCCGCACGAGATTGCCAACGTCCTCGGTACCGCGGGCATTGACTATATGATAGAAAATGGCAGGACGGTTCCATTTAAATTCTTCTTTGGGGCGTCTTCATGTGTCCCCGCAACCGGTTTTGAGACTGCCGGCGCCTCTATTGACGCTGCTCAGATTGACGCCCTTTTAAAACGGGATGAGATAAAATATCTGAGCGAGATGATGAACTATCCGGGCGTTATTAACGGCGACCCAGATGTAGTGGCAAAGATTGCAGCTGCTCAGCGCTGCGGCAAGCCCATCGACGGCCACGCCCCCGGTCTCAGAGGCAGTCTCTGCGAAGAATACGTAAAAATGGGGATTACCACAGACCACGAATGCCTCTGCATTGACGAGGCGCTGGAGAAGATATCCTACGGCATGAAAATCCTGATAAGAGAAGGTTCGGCGGCAAGAAATTTCGATGCCCTTTCACCTCTTATCGAAGGCCACTTTCACGACGTCATGTTTTGTACCGATGACATCCACCCCGATGCCCTTATGAGAGGCCATATAAATCTCATGGTCAAACGGGCACTTAGGGACGGTTATGATATAATGAAGGTGCTGCGGTGTGCGTGTGTTAATCCCGTGCTGCATTACGGCCTCGATGTTGGGCTTTTGCAGGTTGGCGATGCTGCCGATTTCGCCGTAATAGACGGCCCTGAGAGTTTTAATATCATAAAGACATATGTCAACGGTCGGCTGATTGCCGAAAACGGAGTGCCGTTGATTGCTCATGTGCCTTATGAGGCTGTGAATAAATTTAATGCCGCGCCAAAGACCATGCGTGATTTCCTCATCCCGGAGCTCAGCGGCACACTAAATGTAATAGGTGTGACCGATGGTCAGTTGATTACAGATAAGCGTCAGGGGCGGGCGAATGTCCTCGATGGAAATCTGGTGTCGAACATCGGGGATGACATACTGAAAATCGCGGTTGTCAACCGTTATGAAAAAAACGCCCCGCCCGCCGTTGGATTCATACAGGGTTTCGGGCTGAAAGACGGTGCCGTTGCCTCGTCCATTTCACACGATTCGCACAACATCGTGGCCGTCGGCGTTACGGATTCCTCTCTTTGCGAGGCGGTGAATCTGATTATTGAACACGGGGGAGGAATTTGTGCCGTAGTCAAAGACGAAAAGAAGATTTTGCCTCTGCCGGTTGCAGGATTAATGAGTACCGGTGACGGCTTTGAGATTGCTCAGTGTTATGCGGAGCTTAACGAATTTGCAATTAAGCTTGGCTCTTCTCTTAGGGCACCGTTTATGACGCTGTCATTTATGGCCCTTCTGGTCATTCCCCATCTAAAGCTCAGCGACAAGGGCCTGTTCGATTCGGATACGTTTCAATTTACGGGTTTGTATCAGGAAAGAGATATTATCTTAACCCCGGAGTAAGAACTGGAAAGACTTTTACTTTTTTAAGTCGATTTTGGTATGCTCCACAGTTAATGACTAAATGATTACTTCGATAAAAAAAAACGGTTGATGCGCTATACAGTTCAGTTTTCACAGGACTGGCCAGTCCTCTGGATTCCCCTACAGGTCATAACAGCGTGGTAATTCAATGAGTTACGAGAAAATAACTTTAGAAAAATATGACAAGCTATTAATTTTGCGCGGACTTTTGTCTGTCGGCGTTATGATAGGCCACAGTTATCAGCAGCAATCCCTGTTGGTTTGTCTTTTTGAGAATTATAGAAGTGTGGATAACCTGTGGATTAACGGCCTGATAAGATTTCTGACTGTCGGATATTGTTCAGAGTGCGTATGGTGCTTTTTTATCCTGAGCGGTTATTTGATGGGCAAACTTTTTTTAAATGGAAAATATGAGCTAAACATCGATGGCGTTAAAAGGTTTTATAAAAACAGATTCTTCAGAATTGTGCCGTTATTGCTTACTGCCATAATTGTTTGTTATGTATTCGATGCTGAACCCTTTGACAAGAATCCGATAACAATACTCAACGATTTGTTTTTTATAAGCAATATAGCGGGTGGCAGTTCACACAGTACCGCATGGTCAGTAAGCTATGAGATGCAGTTTTATTTTATGTTTCCTTTTATATTTGCATTGTTTCGAAAGGTTTCTCAAAAAACTTTACATTTAGTTTTTCTATTGTGCGGCTTATTGTTTCTAATTAATTATTTAAATAAATGCAGTTTAATATATTTATTATGGCATTATTTATTTCTATTTATCCTAGGGTATTATATAAATATTATATTGAGGCTTACAAATATCGGGAAGTTCCGTTATAGCGGGCCGGCAGCGGTGTTATCTATTGCAATGGCAATGGTATGTAAATATATAATAGAGCAGCATTTTCATAATGCCAATGCCCGCTTGCTCACAATGTCACTTTTTTTTGGAGCAGCGATATTTTTTCTTGAAATCCCGACAGCAAAAGCTGAGAATGACAATGGCAAAAGATCCTTCATCAAACGAGGCATCCTGACTATATTGATTTTTTTAGGAAATATCTCCTATGGAGTTTATTTATGGCACTGGTTAGTGTTACAAAAATTAAGCGAATCCAAATATATTGACTCTATAGTAAACTATCTTATCTCTCACGGATTAATAGGAGATGATTCTTTATGGGAAAGATTGATTTACAGTGTTATATTTTTGGGATCTCTTATGTTTTTTACATTCCTGTTGTCATGGTTATCCTTTATCCTGATTGAATTGCCTTTCAGACCGAATTTGTATAATAGAAAATCCGGCTTCATTTCACTCTCAAACAAGAAAACCCTTGCCATTTATTCATCCGTAATGATAACCCTCCTGTTCATTATGTCGGCGACCATATACACTAAATGGATTACCATAGGAAAACAGTACAAGGAAGGCCATCAGCTTGTTTCTATGGTGAAGGAGTACATATCAAACCTGTATTTAAGCAAGTATAGCTGTTCTTCTGACAAACCGGTTGAAATGAATATGATAAAAGTTCTTGATATTTACCCTGGTAATTTTATGGCAATACATAAGCTTGGAATAATATATGAAAAACATGGCGAGTACAAAAAGGCCGAGGAGCAATATCAATTGGCGATACAGATAAATCCTCAATACGATAAAGTATATAATAACCTGCTTCAAGTATTGCATACTCCTGACAACGATAACGAGATTCTGAAAATAATTAATGACAGAATGAAAATAAATAAGTATCCGGTAGATTTAACCAGACTGATATATATATTGAATAAACAAGGCAGATTAGGAGATGTCTTTAGTGTACTGAAGTACTGTAGAAACTTGCATCCCAATTATAACGAATTGGACATTATGCTTGGCGATAATTTAGAGAGGAGAGGTACATATGACGATGCCATAAAACACTATTTCTCTGCACTGAGAATATATGGGACAACAAATTATCTCGATGCCTATTTACACTTGGGTGACGTTTACTATCGTACCGGTAATCTCAATGGAGCGGCTAAATGTTATAGATTTATCTTAAAATCAAATTCTGGTATAAGCAATGAAACTATCAACTATGCACGAATTAATCTTGGCCGTCTCCTGCTTGACAGTAATTACGTTGACGATGCGATTAGGGAGATCGAATTGTTGTTGAAAACAAACCGGCAGTTTGTAGAAAATAATCGTAATGTACGTGATCAAATGGATAATATTGTAAAAACAGTTTATGAAAAGACAGGAAAGGCAATTCATGGATGGACGAAACCATACTGACGCCGAAATGCGTTCATAGAGGTAAGAAAATTTGAATCATCCTGAGCTTGTCCAAGGATGCTCCTCTATTTCGTATTTCCCCATAAATCGGTAACCCTTCGGCAAGCTCAGGGCAAGCTCAGGGCAAGCTCAGGGCAAGCTCAGGACAGGCTCAGGATGATTCTTTGATAGGATACTTGTTACTTCTATGTTTGCAACTTGGTATCAGTGGGTCTGTCATATATGAATTATCAGACCAATTTACCCGTTGATTTCATGAACAATGGCAGGATGGTTCAACAGCTTTTATTGTCCATGTGTTGCCGGCTCCTGTAACCGTAGATTTGCCCGATAACGGCGATGCCCCTCCGGTTCGGCTGGTTGCGGCGTTTACTTTCACCTCTTTGCCGTTATTATCCACGGCAAAGACAGTCACCGTAAGTATGATACAGCTGCTGCTGCCTGATACTGTGCCTGAGACGGTAACCCGGCAAGTCTCCCCCTGGCATTCGGAAGTTACGGCGGCATCGATGATATAACCATCTTTCTCAAAGTGCTCTGCATGGGCTGACATGGCTATTGCAAATATAGATAAAAATAATACCAGAGAAACTATTTTTCTCATTTGTTACCTCCCCCGTAAGTCAGATAAAAAGGCCTGAAGAGAAATCTCCAGGCCTTTTGTCGAGTATGATTAACTTACTTTTTCTCTGAGAGTGCCGCTACTCCAGGCAGGACTTTCCCTTCGAGAAGCTCTAAAGACGCGCCGCCTCCCGTAGAGATAAACGAGACCTGATCGGCAACTCCGGCCCTCTTGACGGCCAATACCGAATCTCCGCCTCCAATGATACTTGTCCCGCTTGAGGCCGCAACGGCCTTTGCCAGAGAGTATGTACCCTTTGAAAACGCCTCTATCTCGAACAGACCCATCGGGCCGTTCCACACTATAGTTTTTGCGTCTGCTACAGCGCTGGCAAACAGTTTAGACGACTCAGGCCCTACATCCAGTATCTTCCATCCTGCGGGGACGTTTTTCACTGAGACAGCCTTTATCTCGGTCCCAGGCTCGGTGGACTGCGCTATAATGCAGTCTATCGGCAGCAGGAAGTCCACATTGTTGGCCTTCATCT
Organism: Nitrospirota bacterium; assembly: GCA_015233015.1. Lineage (GTDB taxonomy): Bacteria > Nitrospirota > Thermodesulfovibrionia > Thermodesulfovibrionales > Magnetobacteriaceae > Magnetominusculus. The sequence continues at coordinate 31,728 of JADFYO010000007.1, forward strand.
TTTCCATTATCGACCTTGCTGTGTCAAGCATTTCAGCCTCACACAGGGAATCGCCTATTTCGTAGCCCTGCGCCTTGAAAAACGTGTTGGCCATACCGCCGCCAATGATGACCTTATTGACCTTATCGGCCAGGTTCTCGAGGACGCCGATTTTACCCGACACCTTGGCGCCGCCTACTATTGCCACAAACGGCCTGACCGGATTGTTTATGGATTCTATAAGGTATTCGAGTTCCTTTTTCATCAGAAGCCCTGCCGCCGCCGTCTTCACGAATTTCGTTATACCTTCGGTCGTCGCGTGCGCCCTATGGGCGGTGCCGAATGCGTCGTTTACGTAGATATCGGCAAGTTTTGACAGTTTTTCGGCAAAAACGGGGTCGTTTTTCTCCTCTTCCGCATAAAATCTGACGTTTTCAAGGAGCACCACGTCGCCGTCTTTCATGCCGTTAACCGTCTTCTCTACCTCCGGCCCGATGCAGTCGGCCGTAAACGTCACCTTTTGTTTCAGCAGCTCTTCAAGCCGCTTTGCCACGGGGGCCAGGCTGAACTTAGGATTAGGCTTTCCCTTAGGTCTGCCCAGATGGGAGGCAAGTATAACCCTCGCCCCGCCTTCGACGGCCTTCTGTATTGTTGGCAGGGCCATGCGAATCCTGTTGTCATCGGAGATATTTCCGCTTTCGTCAAACGGGACATTGAAGTCCACCCTTATAAAGACGCGCTTGCCCTTTAGGTCAAGGTCGGTCATTACGAGTTTATTGAGACCCATTGTGCAGTCCTCCCTTATCTCTTTGAGATAACATAGAGTGTGAGGTCTCTTAAGCGGCAGCTATAACCCCATTCGTTGTCATACCATGAGATTACTTTTGCCATATTGCCTATTGTCTTTGTAAGTGCCGGGTCAAATATGGACGAGTGTGGATTGCCCTTGAAATCGGACGATACCAGCGGCACGTCGCAGTACTGGAGAACGCCCTTCATCGGGCCTTCCGCCGCTGCCTTAATAGCGCTGTTGATGTCAGCCGCCGAGGCCTCTTTGCTGAGTTCTACGACGAGGTCGACAACCGATACGTTAGGGGTTGGTACGCGCATCGAGAAACCGTCTAACTTGCCCTTTAACTCCGGAAGTACGAGACCTATTGCCTTAGCCGCGCCGGTGCTCGATGGGATTATGGAAAGTGCCGCCGCCCTCGCCCTTCTAAGGTCTTTGTGCGCCAGGTCCAGAAGCCTCTGGTCGTTGGTGTATGAGTGAACGGTGGTCATAAGGCCCTTTACTATGCCAAATTCCTTATGTATAACCTTGGAAATCGGTGACAGACAGTTAGTCGTACACGAGGCATTGGATATGATCTTGTGTTTTGCCGGGTCGAGAAGCTCATTGTTAACGCCCATACATACGGTGATGTCTTCGTCGGTTGCGGGGGCTGAAATCAATACCCATCCGGCGCCTGCGGTAAGATGCTTGGTGGCCGAGTCTCTCTTTGTGAAAAGACCGGTTGACTCTACGGCTATTTCAACGCCCATAGACTTCCATGGGAGATTTGCCGGGTCTCTTTCCGCCGTTATTTTTATGGTCTTGCCGTTTACGACGAGTGCGTCGTCTTTAGAAGTTACGTCGGCGTTGAGATTGCCTACTACCGAGTCATATTTCAACAAGTGGGCAAGTGTCTTAGCGTCGGTGATGTCGTTTATTGCCACGATTTCGATCTCTTTAGATTCCATGCACGCCCTAAAGTAGTTCCTGCCAATCCTTCCAAAGCCGTTTACACCAATTTTTACAGCCATTTTGAAACCTCCTCCATCGCTCAGGGAGCAGCCACTCAGGGAGCAGCCTCGCTCAAACCCTGCATAAGTCCCTGCGCTTCTTTAAGATAATTGTTCGGAGACAAAGCCTCCTGACGTTTTACAGCTACTTATCGAAATAATTAATCACTATACCCGTTGGTATCTTCGGATAAAAATATGTTGACTTTGGCGGCATTCTCATGCCTGCCCTGGCGACTAACTCGATGTCCCCGACGCGCGTGGGATTGAGAAAAAAGGCCGCGTCGTATTGTCCGCCTTCCTGCCTGCCATCCCGCCCGCCTGCAACTTTAGCAATCGTCTTGTCCATATCCATCTCGTACCCGAATTCACTGACATTATACAACTTTTTGAAAATTATTTCATGTAATATAATCACGTCTATCCCTAAAATTCCAGAAGGTATTTCTCCTTTATACCGAAGCGTGTAAAACTGTCCTCCTCTTAATAACATTCCAAAGGTGTGAGGCTTACCGGCAATGGCCTGGATTATGTCTGTGCCGCCTTTAAGCCTTGTTATATCGAACTGTTCCGTTAACAGGTCAAGGGCGTCGGGAGGGAGTTTTAAAAGAAGCCTGTGCGTAGGTTTAATCGTTATCCCCTCGTCGGCGGTGTTTACAAGCAGCATCAAGACATAGTTATATGCGGCGCCTGAGTCGCCGGAGCCTTCTTTCATCAGCCTCTGATATTTAAGGGCGGTTTCATATCTGTGATGGCCGTCGGCGATAAAAATATCTCTTCCTCTGAGACCGTTTTGAATTGTTTCTATATGTCTTGAGTCGTTGACTATCCAGCATTTATGGACGACGGCGTCGTCGTCGGTAAACTCTATATACGGCTTTTCGTTAAGAACGCTGCCCAGGACATCTGCCGCCTTCATCTCCGGGTTATTGTAGAGGGAGAATATGGGGCTTGTGTTTGCCCTGCATATGCGCAGCAGATTAAACCGGTCCTCTTTGGGTTTGGAATGGGTCATCTCGTGCGGGAAGATACCGTGGCCTGGCTCTGCCAGTTTAACGGCGGCGAATATGCCCCGCATTGTCTTTTTCGTGTTTTCGGCCATGTAAACCGTTTCATAGAGATAGTAGGCCGGCCTGTCTTCAAACTTTATGATACCCCCTTCGATCCACTTTCTGAGATTGTCCGCGGCTAACAGATATTTTGTCAGATTACCGCCATCCGTGGAAATATCCATGCCGCAATCTACCCTTGCTATGTTATACGGGCCGCGCTCATAGAGCTTATGCAGCATGTCGCCGGATATAATGTCATAGGGCGGTGCCGTAACATCACACATCGGGACCCTTAAAGGGTCATACAACAAACCTCTGAACGGGATTGCCTCAGTCAATTTAACCTCGCCGGTTTATCAATAAAATTACAGAGTGGTATTATAGCACTGTGGATTGAATAATTACAAATTCCCCGGAAAGACCATTTTTTTATGTGCTATCGCAGTTTTTGGTTTCTGAAATACTCATTTTTATGATAGAATAGCTGGTGTCATGATAGATAAAACAATCACTTCGATACTTTTAAGGAGCGCATGGGGAAAAAAAGCATTCTCGTAGTTGACGACGAAGTAGTGGTGTCTCTCGAGATAAAAAGGCTGCTTCATGGGTGGGGTTATAAGGTTTCAGGCACTGTCGGCTCTGGCGAGGATGCGCTTCAGAGCATCGAAAAGTTCGTCCCCGACCTCATCCTGATGGATATTAACCTTCGCGGGGCAATCGACGGTATCGAGACCGCAAAGTTGATTAAAGATAAATATAAGATCCCGATTATTTATCTTACGGCATATATCGATTACAATATCTTAAAACGTGTCGAGAAGACCAACCCCTATGGCTATATACTAAAACCATTCAACGAAAGCGAACTCTATGCGGTAATAAAAATCGCCCTCTATAACAGTAAGACAGAAAAAGAACTTGAGCTGCAATACCTCATTCAAAGCGTATTAAATACGATTATCGGCATATCCCTCGAGCCTGCCGTATCGCTCAATGAGCAGATGGGCATGATTCTGGATAAGATTATCACGCTGCCGTGGTTAAAGCTGGAGTCCAAAGGCTCTATCTTCCTTGTCGAAGAGACGGAAGAGGTGCTTGAGCTGAAGGTTCATAAGGGTTTCTCCCCCGAGTTGCTCGAGGCATGTCACAAGGTGCCATTTGGCAAGTGTCTTTGCGGGAAGGCAGCGGTCAGCCGCAAGATTGTCTTTTCGGATTGTATCGATGACCGTCACGATATAAGATTTGAGAAAATGACACAGCACGGCCATTTTTGTGTCCCCATCATGCTGACAGGCAAGCTCATTGGGGTATTTAACCTGTATCTCAAGGAAGGGCACAGGAAAAATAAAATGGAAGAGGAATTTTTAATCGCGGTCTCCAATACCCTTGCCAGCATCATTGCCAGAAGAAGCGCCGAGGAGGCATTTAAGGAACTAAAGCAGCGCAAGGAGATGATCCTCAACTCAGCGGGGGAGGGTATCTTCGGCCTCGATAAGAACGGGCTTATCTCTTTTGTAAATCCCGCGGCGGCGAAGATGACCGGATGGGTACCCGAAGAACTGATAGGAAAGAGACAGCATGACGTAATTCACCACCCAAATACGGGCGATATAGCCTGTTATATTGACAAGTGCAGCATATATAAGACTTTTTTTGAGGGAAGGGTCTATCGCGTCGATGGAGAGGAGTTTTGGAGAAAGGACGGCACGAGTTTCCCGGTAGAGTATGTATCTACACCGATTTTTGACGATGAACACCGTTTGATGGGGACGGTCGTTGTATTTAACGATACATCGCTGAGGAAACAGGCGGAGGAAAAACAGATACAGCTCCTCGATGAACTCAAACGAACGAACGAAAATCTGATATTCAGCCAGGAAAAAATAATTCAATCGGAAAAACTGGCAGCCCTGGGGCAGCTCGTCTCTGGCGTTGCCCATGAGATAAACACCCCTATTGGCAACAGCGTGATGTCGGCCTCACATCTTCTGGAAAGAACCAGAGAGACTAACGAATTATTTAGTCGGGACAAACTGTCGAAGTCCAAACTTGCGGCCTATTTATTGTCGGCAACGGAGGACAGCGATATTATCCTGAAAAACCTCCTCAGGTCGTCGGCCATGGTTAAGAGTTTTAAGATGGTCTCAGGCGACCAGACAAGCCAGCAGCGGCGAAGATTCAGGCTTAAGGAATACCTTGAGGATATTATCGTTAGTTTGAAGCCGACAATCAAGAAAACCCCGCACGAGATCCACATACACTGCAGCGAGGACCTCGAGCTGGATAGCTATCCCGGGGCGTTTGCCCAGATAACCACAAATCTTATCATGAATTCGATAACCCATGCCTTCGATAAAGGCTCTAACGGCAAGATCGATATAAACGTCATCGAAACCCCCAAAAACATAGTCATTAAGTTTAGCGATAACGGCAAAGGTATCCCAGGCGGCACCGTATCCAGGATATTTGACCCGTTTTTCACGACAAACCGCAAAGAAGGCAACAGCGGTCTGGGACTTAATATTGTCTTTAACATCGTGCAGAAGACCTTAAAGGGCGAAGTTCATTGTGAGAGTATCGAGGGAGAGGGGACGAGTTTTATTATTACAATACCGGGAGAACTGCCGTAAAATGCTGAGGATGTAATGGAAGAAAGGGAAGAGAGTTATTCGTTTTACGAAGAGGATGAGCAGCAGCCTGAGGGTCAGACCGGCCTGTGGAAAATACTTATCGTCGATGACGACTTAGAAGTTCACAGGGCGACAAGGTCATCGCTGGCAGAGTTTAGTTTTCAGGGCAGGGGGCTTCTGCTTCTGTTTGCGGCCTCGGCTGCCGAGGCAAGGAAGCTGCTGACGGAACACGGGGACACGGCGATTATCTTGCTCGATGTCGTGATGGAAGACGATTTAGCGGGGTTGAACTTTGCCAAATATGTCAGGGAAGAGCTGAAAAACCGCTTTGTCAGGATTTTATTAAGGACCGGGCAGCCCGGCATAGCCCCTGAGAAATCGGTTATAGTCAATTACGACATCAACGGTTTTCTGGAAAAAAGCGACCTTACGATGCAAAAACTCTATACCGCAATCATCACATGTCTGCGTTCATACAGGGATATAATTGACCTGGAGAGTGCCAATATCGCGCTGAAAACTGAATTCGATATGCGCATGGAAGCTGAGAGGAAAATGGCAGAACAGGCGCAGCAGGCGGCTATCGGCCTTGCAATAGCGCAGATAATTCACGGCGCGAAAAATATACTCAATGCCCTCAAAGGCGGGAAATATATAATCGAATCTGCCCTCAAAGACGACAACCTCGAACTGATAAGAAAGGGTTGGGATGTAACGAAAATCGGCATCTCACGCATGGAAGATCTCACCTGCGGCCTGCTCGATTTGTCGCGCTTTAACAGGCTTGAAATTAAGTCTCATTCCCTCAACGAGGTTATAAAAGAGATCCTCGCTTCATGCAGGAATTCTCAGGCTTGTTCTGGAATTGGCGACATCGAAATCGCTGCCGATATGGACAACTCCCTGCCTGAGGCAATGTTCGATTATAAGGCAATTCACACCGCGTTGATGAATCTTATTTGTAATGCGGTGGATGCATGCAAGGATAAAGAATATAATGAAGGGGAAAGCGGCAGGGTGACGATAAAAACGTACCCTGGCGGAGACGGTTACACCTATGTGGAAGTGGAGGACAACGGCTGCGGAATAAAACCTGAAGAGATGGAAAATATTTTCAAACTGTTTTATACTACAAAACATTCTAATGGTAACGGCCTTGGGCTGTCCATTACAAAGAAGATTATTGAAGAGCACGGTGGGAGGTTGGATATCGATTCAAAGTTAGGCAGAGGAACGAAGTTTACAATAGTACTTCATAAAGACCGGCGGCATAATCTAAAATATAACACCCAAAAGGAGAACCACGATGGTTAAAGCCAAACGCGTACTGGTAGTCGATGACGATGAGGCAGCAAGGCAATTTCTATCAATAACCCTGGGGCAAAAGGGGTATTTTGTCATTACGGCCGAAAACGGAGAGGTTGGAGTTAAAAAGACAATGGAGGAACACCCCGACATTGTCATTTTGGATATTATGATGCCAAAGAAAAACGGCATAAGCGCCTTGCAGGATATAAGAGGCAATAAGGACACAAGGGCAATTCCGGTCATAATACTAAGCTCTGTCATGAGTTTTATAGAACATGCCCGCAAGGAAATAGACAGCAAGGATGTTATAAAGGAAATGGAACGTCTGCTGGATAACGTGGACAGCAAGATAGATAAGGTCTTCCTGCGCTTTGCATCTTATCGTAAGATCTTACTGTATGAGAGAGAACAGCTGCTCAAACAATTCAAGGACAAAGAGGCAAATATTAAACCATATTTATCCTTACCGGATATGTTTATGGATAAACCGGTGGACCCCGATGAAATAGCAGAGGCGATAAAGGAACTGTTAGAAGACAAGGCAAAGTAAGGGGTATTTTTTAAACAGGGTATAAACTACACTGAGATAATCACGGCGCTTGTGTGGCATGAGAGCGGCAGAGGGTTTGTTTCCTGTTCCGGGTTAAGATGCGGAGGCGCGGGTATGCCGGCTCGTGCCGGCTTGTAATACTGGGCTGCTTAGCGCTGTCGTTATACAACGGCTTATAGGGTGCTGTGAGTAGGCCAGTGCCGGGGATGGGAGGTTTATCCGAAATTGCCGGAATTATCGCGGTGGACAGATGGGCACGGTGGACAGATGGTGTAGAGATGCCGGACTGGAAATACGTGCTTATTTCTTTTTCAAAAATGGGAGAAATGTATCTTTAACCGTATCGACGATGGATGATGCCTTAGCCATGCTGTTTTTTGTCTTAGCGACAAGCCGGGTGGTATTTTCGATTACCATAATGGTAGCAGTGTCAACCTGATCGCTGACATTCTCTTCCAATACATTAATGGTGTCTTTCACCTTGCCATGAAGTCCTCCCAATACCGCTTTCGGCGTTGTAACGAGAGTTATTGCGGCACCCATGAAACTTCCAAGAAAAACTGACGCAAACACGATGGCGCCAGAGAGTTTTTGTTTAGGATTTATCATATTCCTTTATTTCCGGTAATCTCCATAAGTATCCTGCATATCATAGTAATGTGCCCCAGCGGACAGATGCCAGAGCAACTGCTGGCTGACGCCCACGCTGGCGCCCACTTTGGCGCCCACGCTGACCTGCCTATTTTGATAATACATAATGGAATCCTGTTTTGTCAATCTCTAAGTTGTATTTATTATAGATTCATTCATAGGTTGATGGCATGGCGGTGCAGGGATTTGAACCCCGGACCATATGTAATGCGGGTTTTCAGACCTTCTAATTTGTAATTTTGTTACCTTTATAACTAAATAGTAACGCCTCTCTTTCTCTCTCCAGTCTATTGATTGTGAACTCAAAACGCGGCAGAGCTCCTCTACCCCTCGGAGCGCCGCCCCACCCGGCCCGGGCGCCGCGTCAGCAAGCCCGAATCAGTCCCTGCCCTGCCGTCAAATTGCTGACGAATTTCGATGTCCATCGCCTGATGAGCGCGTGACTATGTCCGCTCATCAGCGCGGCAACGCAAAAAACAGAAAGGCGCCGAGCTAAAAGTGTCCATTTTTTGACTTTTTGTACTACAATATTTAGTGCGCGGCCACAATGCCAGGTCAACTCAATCAGAAGTAACCACGACTGTCATACAGCTGTATTACAAAAAAAAGCGAATCTGGAACGCCGGTCAAAAAAGACCTCAGTGAAATTATGAAAATAGGGCATTTTCGGTATCCGGTACCCCTAAAATCACATATCAGACATATCAGGAGGAATTTATGTCGAAGCTCTTATCTGTCCGCATCGAGGACTACCAGGACAAGAAACTAGACCTCATGGTCGCCAAATATGGCAAATCAAAAGGCAGTGTCATCAAGGACGCACTCAGGCATTACTTCAATACCTGCTCCAAGTCACAAATACCAGAATCCGAAATCACGCCGACCAAAAATCTCAAACTCAAAGACCCTTTCGCTGATCGTCTGGACGCTCGAACGCCAAACCCTGACTACTGCCGTATCAGCGGCATCTTATAGCTGAACCTCCGGGCTTGATCCGCAATCCCTCGACACCTCCCGCCGCTCCCTGCGGTCGCTGCTGCCGTCTCTGCAATCCCCTCGAGAGAGCCGCTTTGGCATTAGTTTTGAAAGTGAGGATTTTCAAAATCATGCCAAAGCTTATGTGTGCCGTTATTGATGTGAAAGACTCGCCTTGTTTCGCTACGCGAAATCGCCTTCGGCGAACGTAAAGACGTCCTGATTATGGGAAAGTTTGGGCAGAGCGTTCGTGCCCGCGCTCCGCGCGGTCACGGTTTTTGCAGGTGTTAGGGACCACCAGCAAAAACGGCATAGGGAAAAAGACAACTACATCTGGGGGCGGCGTTGGTGCCTTTGACTCGATGTTGGAACGTGCCGGCAAACGAAGCCGTCACGGTTTTTGCTAATGACGATAGCAAAAACTCCGGGTTTATATTTAAAGACCAAAGACGAAAATTGGTGAAGACAATTTTCATATCATCAATGGTGAGGACATTGATGATACGGTTATCTGAAAAGATCTGGAGAAAGGACGACCGCCCACGGCATGACGGTCATTTTTGGTGAGGACAAAAATAAATAACATCACCGCGGCCTCTTGAATGTTCCTGGTATAACTAAAACATATTTAATTATATCCTGTATTACAGGGGTTTAGGCGTCAAGAGGTTTACCGCACGTCGGGCAATGAATGCGGGTTGAGCGGCCCGGGTTCGCTATGATAGACGAACAGTATCTGCAGGGAACCATATAAGCGCCCTTAGTTCGGAGATACATAGTTATGCCTCGTGTGATTGCTCGGTGTCGAATTCGACATAATTAAATTGGAGGTGGCCGGCGAGAAGCCCGCCGGCCATGTCTGACGAATGTTACATCTTGGATTATGGGTGCTTAATTATACCACGAAAGGGAAACGAGATGTAAACGCCAGGGCACCGCGTCTGGATCATCAGAGCAGCTTACCTCTAAATCCTATCCTCTATTTCTTATCCGGAAAGCGTCCATTAACATATGACTTCCAGATACACTTGATCTCGTTATCCGAATAATATATCGCTATATTCTTTTTCTTGAGCAGTTTACATATCATGTCGATGTCATAATCTCCAATATCTGCCGTTGCTATATACTGGCCTGTCCAAATGCTGTCAAGCGCCTTCTCAAGTCTGGTCATAGTCTCTCCTTTGATCCCAGGGTATAGTATTTCAGAGTTGTGGCCACATGCTCATGCTGCAGAGCTGCTTGAAGCTGGCAAAGCCGATCTCGTTCGCAGGCCTCGTTGATTTGCGATGCCTTACTATGCCGGCACGCCTGATATAACGGGATCGATATGCACGCTGCTTTGCAGGCCCTCTGCCACGCTCGTTGACATCCGCTCCGGCTGAAATCAAACATGTTTGCCTCGGGCAGATAGAGCGTGTGATTAATCTCGATGAAGATTGCCAGGGCTCTTGATATTTGATACTCGTATGTCCGTCCGGTCTTCGTCGGCCGCAGGTTGTTCGCTTCATCGAGGGCGCGCTCAACGGTGATGATAGTTCCCTCAATGTCGCGGCGTTTCAAAGCACGTGCTTCACCAGGACGCATACCGGTTTCAAACAGGATCTGAAAATAGAGACGATACTTATTATCGATCTGATCGAGAATCGATAATTGCGATTCTCGGCCTATCCAGCGTTTCGATTGTGCCGTAATCTTGATACGCGGGAACTTTGGCAGCGTGGTAATGACCTCGATGTTGCACAGATGATTTAAAAGGGCCTTCAAAGCGTCGAGGATGTGCTTGATAGTTTTGCCCGCTAGGCCGCGCTGAAGCAACGTAGAGTAAAAATCAAAGACAATTCGACTTGAGATAGCCCTCACATCCATTTCGCCGAAATTTGGCCTAATATGGTTCTTCAAAAATGATTGCAAATGTCTAATGTGCGAATAGGAACAGCCCGATGCCTCCTGATGATTAATCCACTGCTCCATTAATTTACATAATGGCTCAAGAGCCTTTACCTCGAAAAGTAATTCAGTTCCGCATGTCGGGCATTTGTGCATTGTTATTCTCCTATTGTCCATTTAATATCCAATTTATTTTGATTAGATGCAGACGCCCCCAGACGTCACAATCCTCTTGGCATTCCTTACCCCGTTCAAAGCAATTATTTTTCATACCATGCCGGAGTATTTCTCCTTTCGTTAGTCCTTTAGTCGTAATTTTATAAAATTCTTGTCCCTCGCGCGCGCGCGTTTCTTTTGAATAGTGTATTTCTTTTCTTTTGAGGGTGGCACGGGTGACACCCTTTTTATCCAGTTATTAACATCGGTAAGCGTGTAACTGCAATGGAAGCCATCCGTCTTCGTTTTGATGATCATATTGCGTTTAATGAGGTCATCGAGAGCGCGTATTACGTTTCTTTTTGATAAGCCGGTAAGTTGTTGGAGCTGGCTTAAGGGGATTCTGTCCGTTTCTTTATTGAACCCGGTTGTCTTGCGCATAATTGCCAAGTAGGTGTGCTCGGCTTCAATACGTATCTTGGCCTTTATCAGCTCTTCAAGGATGTCATTGTAGAATTTCGTATAGGGCCTTTCATTTTCGACCGTAGTTTTTGTTTCTTTTGCACCTTGGCCCTTGCCTTCGGCAATTATGCCTTTATAATCTGGTTTAACCATGCTGTATGAACTATAATACGCTTGTTTTTTAAATGTCAATACTCTGTATGATTTATTTGACACTTTATTTGGAGATGTGTTATCTTAGACCAGACAGTAAAAGGAGGTTTTTATGAGAGGAAACGAGTATATACGCATGAAACGAATCGAACAAGGATTATCATTACGGGATCTCAGTGCAAAATGTGGCATGTCTCATGCCCAGATAGCCTCAATCGAGCGCGGCGAGCATAAGATCATATTCGATAATTTGCTCAAGATAATGAACGGCCTCGAAATATCAATGTATGATTTCCTGAATGTTGTAGGCTATTTTCCGCCGAGCTATAGTAAAGAGGATGTGGTGGCGGGGGGTGGATTTGAACCACCGGCCTTCGGGTTATGAGCCCGACGAGCTACCGAGCTGCTCCACCCCGCGTTACGCACTGGCTCTGACTTCGGCACTGCCGGCGCTGTATATAGAGGTTAACAGAAAGGTTGCGTTAATGTCAAACGTTTAATTATTATTTTTCCCTTATTATTATAATATATTAATTTGGAGCTGTTTCACTGTGCGGAATGTCTTTTCCACCGCCTTCGGCATGGAAGCGATTAAAGGGGCGTATCCCGATGAGGTCATAACGTTGCTTAGGATTTTGGGGGTTGGACCCAATACTGTCCGGCATAGAAATTGCGTAGCTGAAACAATTAGCAACAACGAGGGGGTATCGGGATTTTAGAGTAACCTAACGGGTGATGTCGATGATTTGTGGCATTGGCAGGGAAGGTATTAATCGGACGCAGCTATCGCCATTATAGCCGCGGAGAAAAAAATATCCCTTCAGCTATTTTCAGATTTTTTCCAAATTTTCTATATGTTCTTCTAGTTCCTCGTCCGTAGCGACGCCCATAAAGTGAAAACAAAGCATTTCATATGTCCGCTTCGTGGGCTTTCTGCCTATCCACAATGTTATAAGCATACTGGCTATCAACGCGCAATAGACCTGTATTGACAAGCCATTGTTTGAGGGGATAATCCCCCGTCTTGTCGAATGCTATAGTTTCAGCGCTCAAATCCATACGGTCAGTTACCACCAACACGGTGTAATCCTGTTTGTCAGTACGTATAATCCTGGTTTTAGACGATAGCTTTAAATTCCTCTTACTACTGCCTTTGTGATAAATCTCTATCACCCTTCCCGGTGCTGACAAATCTCCACGTGTTGAGCCTCCCCCCAAATGCACCTTCATATCCCTTTGAACCCCACAGAGCCGGTCTGCCTCAGTCAATCTGTGCTCTTCTATTAATTCCCACGCTGCATTATCCCGAAGCCGGCATACGAAATTGCTCCCAGCTTTCCTTATCTCTTCGAATACACTATACTGCCCATACCCCGCGTCCATTACATACAGCTTGTTCCCCGTCAGTTTTCCCCTTAGTATGGTTTTTTCGTTTGCATTACCGTCAGTTACTTCCGCCCATACCGGCACATGTCTAATTACATCGAATTCAAGGTGAATCTTTGCCGCCTTATGATCTTTGTCCAACCACAGCGGCCACATTATCTTGGGTAAGGCATGGATTATCGTCCCATCTACCGCAACGATTGCCTGTTCTATCGACTTTAACCGAGCATCTTCCAATTTCTGCGCCTTATCAGCTAATTCACCCACGATAGGCTCTAATAATTTGCTGTCAAATACATAACCAGCCTCAGATAAGCTGCTTAGGCTGTACCGCTTTATCCCAAGCGCTTTCTGAATTTTTTTAAATTTCGACACTTCCGTCAAACCTCTAAGGCTATCTATTACAGGGTTAAAATAATATAGTAAATACATCAGTACGTACTTATCGTAATGCAGTTCCCTATCGATATGGTCGTTTTGCCCGCTCAATTTCTCTAAAATCGGCTCTATGACCTGAAAATACTTGAATCCCTTTATCCTTTCGGCCTTCACCGGGTCTTTAACTTTTCTACTCATATTGAATTGTTGCACAACCAATAGTGAAAAATCTAGATGTTAATTATAATTATCAGGATAGTTGATATGACTACTATCAACTATTGGTTTTGACTTGGGGATCTGTTTTTGTCAGCAATTTCTATACCGGACTGTATTGGGTTGGACCATGGAAAACACAAGAACTTGCTGTAACTTAAATATGGAATTTTTTTGTCTTGACAATTGGGTCCACTATAGGACATCGTATCTATTAAAAAATATGACAAAAGCAAATAACTACTTTGGCTTAAAGGAGCTTACCGAATGTTAATTGCCAAGTCACCAGTAAGCATAAGTTTTGGCGGCGAGGGTACTGATTTAAAGCCTTTTTGTGATAATTACGGCGGTGCGGTCATTAGTACTACTATAGATAAATACTTTTACTCCGTTATTCAGAGCAATGATAAAGACATTATTGAAATAGAGTCAGATGATTATCAATTACGACAACGTGTTAGTGAACTGTGCGATATTGACACAGATGATATTCTTATGATTCCCAAAGCGGTTTTAAAGCATTTCAACGTAACAAATAATGTAAGTCTGCTGCTGAAATCAGACATACCTCCTGGTTCGGGGTTAGGTCTTTCGGCAGCGGTTACTACGTGTCTTGTTAAGCTGGTGAGTTCTTTTAGGCAATTATCGTTGACAAAGGCTGAAATTGCCGCGTTAGCTTCTTATATCGAAATCGATGTTTTAAATAGATCGATAGGTATGCAGGCTCAGTATGCGTCTGCGTATGGAGGATTTAATTTTATTACATTCGGCAAGGACTCTATAAACGTAGCCCCCATGGGTGTTGACAGAGAAATCATTAATGCCCTTCAGGAAAACCTCCTGCTGTTTTACAGCGTGACATGCAGAAAGCCGGCGTCAATTTTAACTAACCCTACGGAGATGAATGATAAAAAAGTAATAAGCTCTCTACAGGAAATGAAGGCGATAGCTTTTAAAATGAGAGATGCGCTTGTTAAGGGCGATGTAATGGCGGTTGGCAGGCTGCTTCATGAATCATGGGAATATAAGCGTACTCTGGCAAAGGATATTTCTAATACGGCAATTGATAGTTATTATGAACTGGCACGGCAAAATGGAGCCATAGGCGGGAAAATAACCGGTGCCGGCGGAGGGCATTTACTTCTATTTTGTGAAAAGGAAAAACAGGAAAATGTAAGGAACGCCCTTTTAAGCAAAGGTCTTCATGATTTGCCTTTTAAGTTTGAAAATAATGGCGCTCATTTAGTGCTCGATCAAAAAGGTCCCCGTACCACAATAACCGCCGAGGGTTATTTATTAGGCATATCAACAATCGTAAAGAAGATGGACGACGCACATATTGAAAGAATTGCCGATTTGATATATCAGGCATACAAGCAGGATAAGCAAATATTTATTATGGGCAATGGGGGCAGTGCGGCAACGGCGTCGCATTTTTGCAGCGATTTATCTAAGACAGCTATGGTTCATGGGAAAAGAGGATTCAGGGTAATTTCGTTAACTGACAATATACCGCTAATGACAGCCTGGGGTAACGATACAGGCTATGAGAATATTTTTTACGGCCAGTTGCTGAACCTTTTAAACGCGGGCGATGTGGTAATTGGAATTAGTGGGGGAGGAATGTCAAAGAATGTGCTGAAGGCTTTGGAATTAGCGAAGGCCCGGTCAGCTGTGACGATAGGGTTGAGCGGGTTTAGCGGCGGCAAGCTCAAGGCAATAGCGGATGAGTGTTTGGTTGTTCATAGTGAGAACTATCAGTTTATCGAGGACATACACATGATGTTGGCGCATTTGATACCAAGCATACTTAAAGAGAAGATTACAAATGAGTAATTTGATAATTACGTCACTCTGAAAACCTGTTCGCCGCGCCTGGTCACACCACTATCTCCGTGCCAATTCCCTCTTGTGTAAAGATCTCAAGCAACAGGCTGTTGGGGATTCTACCGTCTATGATATGGATTTTCCCGACGCCGGCGTTGAGGGCCTCCAAGCAGGCGCTCATCTTTGGCAGCATCCCACCGGTTATCGTGCCGTCTTTCATGTACGACAGGTAATCACCGCTTCTGATTGTAGAGATAGTCCTGCCGGTTTTGTCCAGTATGCCGGGAGTGTCTGTAAGCAATATCAATTTTTCGGCCTTCAGCGCCCCTGCAATAGCCGAGGCAACGAAGTCGGCGTTTATATTCAGCGTATCGCCATCTTTTGATACCCCTATGGGGGCTATAACGGGGATAAATCCCTGGGAGCCGAGGGCATGGATAATCGCGGGGTTTATCTCTGTCACTTCGCCTACCTGCCCTATGTCAATTGGGGCGGCGAAATCGCCGGAGGGCAGGAGTTTTTTAGCTGCCGTAATCAGACCGCCGTCTTTCCCTGTTAGTCCAACGGCATTGCCGCCGGCGCGGTTGATTAACGATACAATTTCCTTGTTTATCAGCCCACCAAGTACCATCTCCACAATGTCCATCGTCTCTTTGTCGGTAACGCGGTGGCCTTGTATGAATTCAGGGGATTTCCCCATCTGTGTCATCGTCTTTGAAATCCGCGGCCCGCCGCCGTGGACGATTACCGTGTTTATCCCTATGTGGTTGAATAATACGATGTTGCTCGCGAATGCCTCTTTCAGTTTGTCATCTGTTTGGGCGGCCCCGCCATATTTTATCACAAAGGTTTTTTTGTAAAACTTCCGTATATACGGCAGTGCCTCTATCAGCACTCCGGCCTTTGCTATCAGAGAATTCATAGCAGCCTCCATTGTTTCAGCCCCCTGGCGATTTAATCGTTAGGTGTAATGTATGTATCGTAGCCCTCGTTGGCGAATTGTTTGGCCTTGGAAATAGCCTTTTCCTTGTCGGTGAATTTGCCAACTCTTACCTTGTAATAAGTCTTCCCGTTTACTGACACCTGTTTTATGAATACCCCCGGGTTTGACTGTCCAACGGAGGCCTTGAGATTCTCGGCGTTTTGTTTGTCCTCATAAGAGGCTATCTGAATCGTATAAGCAGCTGACATGGACTCTGAGACCCTTATGTATTTGGCATATTTCATGTCCCTGCCCATATATTGCACCATCACGGCAAGTACCCCAGGACCTACGACGCCGATTTCTTTGGCCGCGCTATATGACAAATCCAGGTCCCTGCCAGCAACGAAAGGCCCCCTGTCGGTTACCGTTACAGTTACGGAGGCGCCGGTGCCGGGATTTGAAAGCCGTAAGATAGTGCCAAAGGGCAGCGTCTTGTGCGCTGCTGTCATGGCATACATGTCATAGACTTCCCCCGACGCGGTGAGTTTGTTGTGGAAGTCAGGGCCATACCACGAGGCGACCATCTGGGTTTTTTCAGCAGCCGGAGAAGTTTCAGGTATGCTTACAGCCCTTTGGCGCGGTGTTTTCACTGCACTCGTACAACCGCATACGATCAAAACCGCCGATATAATAAATATTGCCTTGCTCTGCCGTGTATATTTCATTGTTATTATAAGATATATCGGCTCAGGTCCTCGTTCTTTACTATTTCCGAGAGTTTTTCTTTTACCATTTTACAGTCTATCGTTATCTTTGCCGGCGATAGCTCAGGGGCATTGAAGGAGATGTCCTCCACGAGTTTTTCCAAAACTGTGTGAAGGCGTCTCGCGCCTATGTTTTCAGTCCTTTCATTTACGGTGGAGGCGATTTCGGCGATTTCCACGATACTTTCCGTGAGAAAATCAAGCTCTATTGCCTCAGTATTCAGCAGCGCCACGTACTGTTTTATCAGGGCGTTGCTTGGTTCGGTCAGAATGCGTATGAATTCGTCCTTGCCCAGGGCGTCAAGTTCCACTCTGATAGGAAAACGCCCCTGCAGCTCAGGGATGAGGTCTGACGGTTTTGAGACATGAAACGCCCCTGCCGCTATGAAAAGCACATGGTCGGTTTTAACAGGGCCGTGCTTTGTAGTAACCGTCGTGCCCTCGACAATAGGCAGCAGGTCGCGCTGCACACCCTCACGCGATACATCGGGGCCGTGCGACTGCCCCTTGCTTGCTATTTTGTCTATCTCGTCAATAAACACTATGCCGGTTTGCTCTGTCCTCTGAATGGCCTCTTTGGTGACCTTTTCCATGTCTATCAGTTTGCCTGCCTCTTCTTTTGTGAACTGAGTAAGGGCATCGGGGACTTTCATCTTCTTTTTCTTTTGTTTTTCCGGCAGGAAATTCCCAAGTATTTCCTTGATATTCATCTCGAGGTCGTCCATGCCCATGTTGGATATGACGCCGAAGGGCATTACCTTCTCTTTGACGTCGATATCGACGTATTTATTTTCAAACTTGCCGTCTTTGAGTTTTTCTCTGAGTTTTTCCCTTGTCTCGGATTGCTTTTGCTTGTCTTCCGGGTTGACGGGCGAACTCTTCGACTGCCTCAGCGGGGGAAGCAGCGTGTCGAGCAGTTTTTCTTCCGCAAGGAGCCTTGCCTTTTCCTGGATTTTTTCGAAATGCTCCTCTTTGACGATATTAATGGCAAGCTCTGTAAGGTCTCTGATCATTGACTCCACATCTCTGCCGACATAGCCTACCTCGGTAAATTTCGATGCCTCTACTTTGATAAAAGGCGCTGCGGAGAGCTTTGCCAGCCTTCGGGCTATCTCCGTCTTGCCAACGCCGGTAGGGCCTATCATGATGATGTTTTTAGGCAGCACTTCGTCTCTGAGGTCTGCCGGTAGTTTCTGCCGCCGCCATCTGTTTCTCAGCGCAATGGACACGGCCTTTTTGGCCTTATTCTGCCCCACAATATATTTATCCAGCTCTTCTACGATTTTCCTTGGTGTAAGATTATCCATTTAGTTCCTCGACTATTATATTGTTATTTGTATAGATGCAAATATCTGCGGCTATTTCCATTGCCTTCACGGTTATATCTTTTACGGAGAGTGCTGTATTGTCGTAGAGCGCTCTGGCGGCTGCCTGTGCATACGGTCCGCCTGAGCCTATGGCGGAGACCCCTCTCTCCGGTTCGATGACATCGCCGTTTCCCGACACTATCAGGGTTACGTCTTTGTCGGCTATAATCAGCAGGGCCTCAAGCCGTCTGAGGATTTTATCTGTCCTCCAATCCTTTGCCAGCTCAACGGCGGCACGGGACAGATTCCCTCTGTATGACTCGAGTTTCCCCTCAAATTTCTCAAACAGCGTAAAGGCGTCTGCCGTTGCCCCGGCAAACCCCGCAACAACCTTATCATTGTACATTCTCCTGAGTTTCTTTGCGTTGTGTTTGAGCACTGTCGCGCCAAAGGTAACCTGCCCGTCTCCCGCAATGGCAACCTCGCTGCCCCTTCTTACGCAAAGTATCGTCGTGCTGTGAAACAAATTATCTCCTCCGTGTTCTGCCATAATTATTGCTCTTTAAAACCTCTTCAGCTATGCTGTCAACACACGCAGCCGTCTAAGGTCTCCATGTATATGCTGTCTTGTATTTTCCATCTTTGATTTCAACGATTGCTATAGACTTTATGGGCGGCATATTCGGCCTCATCGTTATCAGGCCGGTTACGGCCTTAAAATCCTTTGTCTCAGAGAGTGCCTTTGCTATGGCGTCACTATTTGGCGAATCTGCCGAAGCCTGCAAGCTGGCACGTTTTACCGCGTCGGCAAGCATATTTACGGCATCAAAGCCCAGGGCTGCGTAGGCACTGTCTGGTTCGCTTCCATATTCCTTTTTGTATTCCTTAATGAAGCCGGTTACCTCCGCGCGGGTTTCTCCCCTGAAGGAGTGCGTGGCAAAGTAAACATCGGTGATGGGTTTAGCCGTCTCCACCTGTTTGACAAGCGGGCTGTCGAACCCGTCTCCGCTTACGATGGGTATATCGATACCGCCGTTTCTCAGGAGTTTAACCGAAAGGGCTGCCTCCTCATCGATTGCGGCGACAAAAACGGCCTCTGGTTTTGGCTCGTTTGTCTTTATTCTTTCAACCAGTTTCGACAAATCCGGCGGTGTGGGCATACCGCTCTTAAATAAATCCTCGTAGAGGATTGTCCCTCCTAATTCTGTAAACCGCTGTTTAAAAGAGCCGCTCAATTCTAAAGTGAACGCCATCGATGTATCTGTCCAAACCGCTATTTTTTTCATGTTTAGATTTTTGTACGTATAGTCCGCTATGGCATGGCCCTGGTCGTAGTCGCTGTATGCAATCATAAAAAGCTGGTCACCAAGTACCTGGTTGAGAGTTGGAAGAGTAGCCCCCGGAGTAATATACAAAATTCCTTTATTTACAAAAGGGGAACCCGCGCTCATAACGAAGGCGCTGTCTCCATAGCCTATGGCGGCAATAACATCCTTATTTTTCTCATCCGCGGCGGCGCTGGAAGCGTTCGCGATATTGGAGCCGGAGTCTGTGGGAATAAGCTCAAGTTTTCTGCCGGCAATGCCCCCGTGCGCGTTAATTAACTTCGCAGCCAGCATGGCGCCTTTATATGCAGGCTCGTCTATCGAGGCCATTGGGCCGGAACTGTTATATAAAAGTGCGGCCTTAACAGGCGTCTTGTCCTGCCGTTGTTCCTGTTTTGTCGCGGCGCTGACCACCTGCCCTATCAGTAGTGCCGATACTAAAATTACCCAAATTGCCGGTTTAGCCAATTTCACGTTAACCTCCCATATTTTAATGTTATCCAACAAGTATAACATTTTTATGATTAATAATATGTTATAATTATTGGCGGTTATGAAAAATCCCTTAGCACTGTCGCTGAACAAAAAGCTGATTGCGATGATGCTCATCCTTACGTGCACCATCATATTTATGCTGGTGATGTTTAATTTGCAGCTGGAGCACAAACTCCTTCAGCAGGTAGAAAGACAAACCGGCGAACTCACGAAGGCCATACAGGTCGGAGTTGAGGAAGTTACCGGAAAGACCGGCGAATCAAGGCTTTCCCAGTATCTTACTGAGTTAAACAAACGCGGTATAAATGAGATTTCTATCATAAGCAATAACAGTGAGATAGTGGCCAGCACTAATCAGTCAAAAATTGGCAGGCAAATCTCACACAAAAGAAAGGAGATGGTCATCAAGGCGGAACTCGGAGAGCATGTCTCAGACGAAGGCAAGACATATAATGTTATCGTCCCCGTTGTGGCCGACGGCCAGCAGTACGGCTATATCCATTTGATGATAAACAAGGACGACTTCTCAGAGCTGATTAAAATGAACACGGTAAAACGTACCTTAACTATCGTCCTTGTGTTTGGTACCGGGTTGATTATTGCGCTGGTGTTCTCCCGCAGATACACCATGCCCATTAAAAGTCTTGCGGATGCCGCCCTGCGCGTGTCGGCGGGGGACCTGACCCAGCAAATACCGGTACAGTCAAAGGATGAGATTGGCCAGCTTTCCGAGAGTTTCAACTATATGGTCAAAAAACTCAGTGAGAGCAAAAACCTCGAGGAGCGCCTCAGAGAGGCTGAGCACCTCTCCGGCCTCGGCAAACTCTCGCGCGACATGGCCCATGAGATACGAAACCCGCTAAACTTTATCAGCCTTTCAATAGACTATATACGAGGAAAATACCCTCCAGAGGATAATGATAAACTGGAAAAATTCAACACCCTTGTCGTCGGCATCAAACATGAAATCCACAGGCTTAACAAACTCGTCAACGATTTCCTCGAGTACAGCAGGACACTTAAAATAAATCGCAAAATGGTACAAATTAACGACGTCCTCGAGGATGTCGTAGCCCTCGTCTGGGCAAAGGCCGAGGCCGACGGCATTGTCATCAGTAAAAATTACTGCAGCGACATGACTCTCAATGTCGATTCCGATTTATTTAAGTCCTGTGTGCTGAACGTCATAACAAACGCCTTTCAGGCCATTAACGGTATTAAGGCCTCCGGCGGCCATCTAAGTATAACCACCGAGGTAAAGGAAAACGAGTTCATTCTTACCATAGAAGACGACGGCCCGGGTGTGCCGGCAGAGAACCTGCCAAAACTCTTTGAGCCATTTTTCTCGACCAAGCAAAACCATCCCGGACTTGGCCTGCCCATGACCTTCAGGGTTATGGAGGAACACGGCGGGAGGGTTGAATTTTACAGCGAGCCGGGCAGTGGTTCAGAGGTGAAATTATTCCTCCCCTGCCCGTGTGAGAGGAGCGGCGGTAATAATAAAAACGAACTCAACCCCGAATTAGAGGCCGCATGGCAGTAGTTGTCGTAATAGACGATGAGCCGCTGCAGCGGGGGATACTAAAAACCATTCTCGAAGATGAGGGCTACGAGGTATTTGCGGCCGAAAGCGCCGAAGAAGGGCTTAAGATAATCAGGGAGCAGGACGCCGACGTAGTTGTAACCGACCTCAACATGGCGGGAATGACCGGCATACAGATGCTTGAGCGCCTGCCGAATGAGCCGATTCGTCCCGCCGTTGTCGTAATTACCGCGTATGGGACTATTAATAGCGCCGTTGACGCCATGAAAAAGGGCGCCTTTGACTATCTCACCAAGCCGCTCGATAAAGACGTAATCATACTTGTAGTCGGCAAGGCCGTGGAGAGAATGAGTCTTCTCAAGGAAAACATCCGGCTTCACAGGGAACTTTATGAGAAATTCGACATGGAGGGCATCATCGGCCACTCAAAGAAGATGACCGAGGTAATAGAGATTGTAAAGAAGATAACCGCCCACGCCGTTACAATATTAGTCTATGGCGAAAGCGGCACCGGCAAGGAACTCATCTCCCGCGCCATTCACTATAACAGTCCGCGCAAGACCGCGCCCTTTAACGCCATTAACTGTGCCGCTATCCCTGACAATCTTATCGAGAGCGAACTCTTTGGATACGAACCGGGGGCGTTTACAGGCGCATCGCACAGAAAACCCGGCATAATAGAATCTACCGAGGGCGGCACACTCTTTCTCGATGAAATCGGCGACCTGCCCCTGCTGACGCAGACTAAACTCCTGCGCGTCCTCCACGACAAAGAGGTCCGCAGACTAGGCGGTAAAGATACAATAAAGGTGAACGTCAGGTTCATAGCCGCAACGAACAAAGACCTCGAGAAGGAAATAGAAAACGGGAAATTCAGAGAAGACCTCTACTACAGGTTAAAAGTGGTAACCATCACGCTGCCCCCGCTGACAGACCGCAGAGAGGACATCCCGTCGCTGGTGAATTTCTTTATTTCCAAATACAATACGGAATTTGAAAAACAAATAACCGGCATAGACCACAGTGCGCTCAAACTGCTGACAGACTACCACTGGCCGGGCAATATCCGCCAGCTTGGCTCAGTCATAGAGCGTGCTGTCCTGATGGCCGACACGCCGGTAATAAGCCTCGACGATATTAAAAGCGAATTAAAGCAGCCGGTTGCTCTGGGCATCATGGACCTTGAAATCCCCGACGAGGGGATAATATTTGAGGAGCTGGAGAGGCAGCTGTTAAAGCAGGCCATGCAAAAGGCCAATAACGTAGCGGCAAAGGCCGCCCGCCTTCTTGGTATGAGCTATAAGACCTTCTGGTACAGGCTTGAGAAATTCGGCATAAACATCCCCAGCGGCACACGTCCGCCGAAAGATACGGCGTAGAACGATATTGGTGTAGCAATCCGAGCCGAAACACGAAGCCCTGAGTAATAAATCACTCACTTACTATAATATGAGGCTGCGACAATATGAGTAAAAATTATTCTGTTAAGTAAGAATCATCCTGAGCCTGTCGAAGGATGCCCGATTTATAGGGAAATGAGGAATAAAGGAACATCCTTCGACAGGCTCAGGATGATTCGATTGTTTCAGGATGATTAAAAACCCCCTTGCTTCTATGAACTTTGGTATGAAATACGTTTAGCGGGAGCGCAAACGCCCACCTATGCAACTTTTTGCCGCTTCGTGATATACTATGCCATATTTTATGGGAAAACAATCAGACGATACAAAGGCTCAAATCGACATACTCGTTGAGGAACTCAACCTCTATAACTATGAGTATCACGTCCTCGATGCCCCGTCCATCTCTGACGAAGAGTATGACAGGCAGTTTCGCCTCCTTCGTGAATTAGAAAGTCAAACCGGTTATATCCCCCCCAACTCACCATCGTTAAGGGTCGGCGCTCCTCCTTTGGATAAATTCGATAAGGCTGTCCACTCTATCCCTATGCTCTCGCTTGACGATATATTTACGGTTGACGAAGTGCGCGCCTTTGACCAGCGTGTGAGAGAAACTTTAGAGACTGCCGTTGTCACCTATACTGCCGAACCAAAATACGACGGGCTTGCCGTGGAGCTTACCTACGAACGCGGCCGTCTCACAAGGGCGGCAACCCGCGGCGACGGCACTACCGGAGAGGACGTTACGCAAAACATCAGGACTATTAAGACCGTCCCATTGTATATCACGGGAGAAGACGTCCCTGAGCTGATAGAAATTCGCGGCGAGATATATATGACTAAGGCTGATTTCGACGCACTTAATGAAATGCGGGAGGAAGGCGGTAAGTACCTGTTTGCCAATCCCCGAAACGCCGCCGCCGGCGCTGTCAGGCAGCTTGACCCCGCTGAAACGGCACAGAGAAAACTCCGTATCACCTGTTACGGCACGGGACAAATCAAAGGCATCACACTCTCCTCACAAACGGAGCTGATGGGTTGGCTGAAAAAACACCGCTTTCCTACCCCATATCGTTTTAAAACTGCTAATGGCATCGGCGAGGCCATCGACTATATATATGAAATGGATGCTGGCAGGGCTGAACTTCCCTTTAACATCGACGGCGTTGTGGTTAAAGTCGATGTGTTCGCCCTAAGAGAGCGACTTGGGGAGAAGACCCGTGCTCCGCGCTGGGCAGCCGCCTATAAATATCAGGCACACCAGGGGCAAACACGCGTCTTAACAATCATCCCAAGCATAGGCAGGACGGGCGTCATTACACCGGTTGCCATACTTGAGCCTGTTGCCGTAGGCGGGGTAACCGTGTCAAGGTCAACGCTTCACAATTGGGACGAGATAAGGCGTATGGAAATACGCACTGGAGATACCGTCATAATCGAGAGGGCGGGGGATGTTATACCCAAGGTTATTTGGGTTATCAGTCACGACGCCGCGTTAGATACGCAGGTTATCGAGCCGGAGGTATGCCCTGAGTGCGGCTCGAAGGCGGTCAGAGAAGAGGGCGGCGCGGTGCTTCGGTGCATCGGGCTGAACTGCCCACCGCAGCTTCAAGGCCGTATCATTCACTTCGCCTCACGTGCAGCTCTCAACATCGACGGACTTGGCGATAAAATCGCCGTAGCACTTTTTGAAAGCGGTCTGGTCAAAGACTTTGCTGATATTTTCAGGCTCACGAAGGCAGACCTTGTAAAACTCCCGCGCTTTGCCGAAAAGTCGGCCATTAATCTCATTCAGGCAATAGAGAAAAGCAAGTCCACCACACTGGCGCGTTTTATATATGGACTCGGCATTCGGCACTCCGGTGAGTTTGTCTCTAAACTCATTGCTGCCCACTTTGACGCCATCGATGCCCTGTACGGCGTGACGGCAGAAACTCTGAGTTTGATAAAACAAATGGGAGAGAGAACATCTTCGGCAATTGCGGCGTTTTTCGCGGACGAGAGAAATATAAAGACGATAGAGACGCTGAAAACGCTTGGGTTAACAATATCAAATCCAGATTACAGAGAAATTAATGATACCGGCGCCAACAGGAAACTTGCCGGACTTACATTTGTTATCACGGGTACACTGCCGGTTGCGCGCAGGGAACTCGAAGAACAAATCCGGGGTGCGGGCGGGACAGTATCGTCATCGGTGTCAAAGCAGACCTCCTATGTCATAGCCGGTGAGTCGCCGGGGTCTAAACTTGGCAAGGCGCGCGCACTTGGGGTTAAGACCGTCTCCTATGAGGAGTATCGGGCACTTTTCTCCGAGTAAGGCGATGAGCTATTAAGTAAGCTAATATTCTACGTACTTAGCGATTACTTTGCCGACAATGCGCAGGTCTTTCCTGTCTCTTCCGCTGATAATAATGTCGTCGTACTCGGGATTCAGCGGTTTGAGAAGCACACTGTCGTCTAGTATCTTCAGTTTTTTTAACGTTACATCGTCGCCAAACTTAGCTACGACATAATCGCCGCTCACCGTGGCCAGCGACGGAGAGACGACAACAAACTCGCCGGCCTTAAACTCAGGCTCCATGCTGCTGCCTTCAACCCTTAAAGAAAACGCGTGCTCGTCTTTGGCATCATAAGCAAGCCATTCGTCGGCATAGCCGGGCTGGAAGATGTCAACCGCCTCATGCCACAAGCCGGCCTTGACCCACGAAATCACAGGGACCTTTTTGGCCTTTTTCAGTTTTGAGCGGCCGATGGTGGTATCCGAGTAGAAATCTTCCTCGGGAATCTCAAGCGCCTTTGCTATCCGGCTGATGTTTTTCTTGCCAAATCCGCGTTTGCCCGTCATGTACGCGTTCAGGTTTTGCGGCATTACGCCAATCTTAGCAGCCAGCTCCTTCTGCTTAATACCCCGCTGCTGAAGTATCCTGACAATCTTGTTTCTGATGCGTTCATCGATAGCCGTGTTCATAGTAGCTATATAATAACGCAACATGGGGCAGAATATACATTATGCCCCATGTTTTTTTATAGCCACCATATAAGATTAATAGTGTTAGCGTTATAACAAAATTAATAATAATGATTGACATGTAATATTAATTGTGTTATATTAAGACATGAAGCGTGGTTTTACAAGGTCGTGGCGTAGAGAATTAACCAGTCCTGTCTGGGCGATGCCCCCGCTCTACCATAGGGTGTTTTATTGGCTTCGGCAGAAGGCCAAATGGAAGCATGAGCTTGTGCCTACTGACAGGGGCGTCGGCATTTGGCTTGACCCGGGTATGCTGATTACCAGCTATCAGATTATCTCCGAGGGTGTGGCTTATAGTGAGATGGGGGTGCTGAGGCTGCCTTCCAAGAAAACCATTGGGAAGATCCTCAGATGGCTGGAAAAGAATGGGCAGGTTCAAATTGTCGCGGGGCATTATGGCACAACGATAAAGATATCGAATTGGGATAAGTATCAGCCTGCACACTATGAAACACCGTCAAATAACTCAAAGGCCAACGGCGGCAAACGTAAGGCGCGTAAGAAGCCAGACCCCTACGCACATCTTTATATCAGGGAGATAAACAGTCATACGGAGGCAGAGAGTGCAGGGAGCTGACGGATTGTTGAGACTTTCCCGCATCGAGGCTGTTGAGCTTGAGCGTCAAAGGGCGCGTCTGAAATGGAAAGACGCCATGAGGCTCAGGGCAACGGAGACAATGATAAGGTGCGGGGTGCCGGTAAAGTTCTCGGCGGCAGAGGAAGGCTCCATAAGCGCAGAGCTTTGGCAGATGGCCGCGTGTGTCTTTGGCGAGCAGGGGTTGTTTATTTTTGGCCGCCCCGGCGTTGGTAAGACCCATGTTGCGGCATTATGCGTAAGGAGTTTTATTTTGCGCATGGAACCGGTGTTTCGCGAGGAAGGCGGCACTGTGCCGCAGGAGGTTGCGTATCCTTTGTTCAGCACGGTTGCCGACATGCTGTTAGCTGTCAGGGATTCTTTCCGGCAGAGGGATTTTTCGGAAAACGATGTATTGAAAAGGTATTCAGCCGCTCCTCTTCTCGTATTGGACGACTTAGGGGGCGAAAAGGTTACCGAATGGTCGGCCAAGACATTATACGCGATAATTAACCGCAGATATGCTGAAAGGCGGCCGGTAGTTATCACGTCTGCTATGAATTTAAAGGAGCTTGAGGACAGATACAACACTGCCAGTGCTAGTACCGGCAGCGCTATTGCCATAAGGATAACTGAAACGAGCAAAATATTGAGCCTTCAGGCGGCTCGAAAGACTGCGGCCCCGGGCCGTAAAAGGAGGACAGATGAGAGAGTATGAGGTGTCAAAAAAAGGCGTTGCTTTAGTAACATCATGTATGAGGTGCAAAAAGTACATAAGCTGCAATGAGACATGCGTATATGTTGACATGCTTTTGCCGGTGATTCCTAATTCGCCCGAAGTCCCCGTGGACGGTAATGTGCTGACACGCGACTACAAGGAGGTACTGAACGATCTCAGAGAAGGCAAGGAGATGTTCAAAAAAATACACATTGGAAAAATCAGACAGATAAAAGACATCAGGCTTCGCGCTATAGCATCGATGATATACGGCAAAATCAGTATATTTGAGATAGCCGCGTTATTAGACAAATCTGTCTCGCAGATATACAGAATAGTAGGCAGGGGGCAATCACAGGCCTGATTTGTCAGCGCATCTCTTCAGGAAGGTTCTGCACGATGGATAAGCGGAGCATCGGTATCTTACGAGCCCCTCTTTTTTCATATACTGGTGCATGGACCTTCCGCAGACGGGACAGCTAGGCCTGTCTAAAGGCGCAGCGCCGACAGAAAACTGCCTCCCGCAGACCAGACACAAACGCCGCGGTTTACCGGTTCTCGTCCTCCCGTACTTATAGTACGCGTCGAGACCGCATACAGGGCATCTTACCTGATATTCCTCCACCTGTCAATACCCCCGTGCCGGTATAATAACATAAACACGAAATTTCTATAGCATTTTTCAAATGTGGGTGCTATTTACCGCCAAGCTCTATTATGAACCGAATATATTCATCTACATCTTTTATATCGGGCATTGGATAACCCGGGCATCTTTCTTGAGACAAGGCATCGAGATCCATTGCCAGACAGTCAAGTTCGCTTTCAAATGCCCAATCTGGCTCAAACATTAATTCCTCTGTAAATCTATCGGTGGGGCGAATCAGCGCTGCTGGTATAGCTAATGCGCGAGATATATCGTTAAGTATTTCAATGACCTGGTCTTTAGGCAGCCCCGAAGAGTAATAGTATTGCCGATAAAACTCATCGGGGCTTAATTCCGCCCTGTCAGAAAACCGCTTCGCCCGTGCCGCCATTGCTATGTTGAAGAGTGGTTTATGTAATATTATAGCAAGCACTATTAAGATAGCGCATACAATAATATCTATATTCCAGATTGTCAAGTAAACACTCCTATACCTATACGGATAAAAGTTAGCTATTCTATCATCAAACCATCTATATATGGAAATAGACGACAGGATTTATTATCGCATGAATCACTTTTATATGAACAATGCTCTATGCAATTAGCTTCAGCTGAAATATCCCAGGCACCTTCACCTAACGTTAGTCCAATCGCAGCCCGTCCACCGTACTTGGCTATAGAGTTCAACTGGCTTACCCCCGGGAATCTCTTTTTTAGATTATGCTGCAATAAATGCCGCCATGATGTTGGATGACGAGGACTTCCAAATCCAGCACGGGGAGTTAATCCAACGGACCTGTTAAGAGGAGGATTAAATACATCATGTTTAGTCAACGCCTCCGGATGTTCAGTCAACCACTCCGGCAACTGGAATTTATTCTCATCTATACATTGTTGCAGACAATGTAATGCCTCTTCTGTATCCTTATTGAGGTGAATATACTTCAAAGACAACTCAGCAAGTGCATATAGAACTGAGTTACACGCTTCTGTCATTAAGTCAATAGATCTCCCGGGCGTTGAAGAGAAACGTATAATTTCTTTATTGAATTCGCCAAGTAATTCAGTAACTCTAATTGTATCGATAGGCTCATGTGAAATCTCCTGCTCTATTTCGCCAAGTAATGCAATAAGTCTGTCTGTGCCAATGACCTTATTTAAGTCCTCCATGTTCGTTCTCTCCTTTTAGTGTACAAAAATTATCATTGCTTATGCAATGTTTGTTTATATTTATGAAGGGCGGGGGATACAAGGTAAAGGTTCGATCTCGTTATCTCCGGCTCCCCTCAATTTTAATACAAAACTTTTCCGGCATCATCCTCCTGTGGTATGGTTTTATGACCGCTAATGCGGCCATTTCGATCAATAATGATGTATTTGCGAGTTAGTGAAACAACCTGTATTGCAGTAAATATATTTTGCTATAATACATTATGGTTTATTTGTCAAGTGGGAATTGGGAGTGTTGGTCATTTTTAATGATTTCCCCCCTCTTGACGAGGGACTTGGGTTACTGGTAAAATTAGTAAATACTGTTTTTACAGGTTTACAGAACCTGATTGACATGGGGTTTCATGGCACCTTGCCGGTTACGGCAGACGCGCCGGTGGAAAAGTCAGCCAGTATGAAGCCAGCATAAAGGAGGTGTGTGAGGGTGGCAGTCTTTAAATGTGAGAAATGCGGCACAGTAAAAGAAGGCAGGTGTAAGCCTCAGAAGTGTCCCAAGTGCGGTGAAAAGGCTACGATGAAAAAAGAAGAGTGAGGAGGGTTACGGTTATGTGTATGGATCACACATTTAAGTGCAGCTGCGGTGCGCAGGAAGTCAGCATAAATTTCAGGAATGAGATATTGCCGCCTGAGACATTGCTGGGGCTTTATTGCCCTGAGTGCAGCAAGGGTGTCGCTTTCAATCCGGACACGATGATCGCCGACAACGGCTGGATCTTAGAATACGAAATGGACGTAGCACGCATGATGGCGAGGAGCCTGCCCGCCGAACATTTGAGAAACCTCTCTCCGGCGGTTATATTCGACGAAGATTATTGCTCATGGCGCGGCATTTATCCAAACGACCATGTGGACAGTCTTCGTGAGAAAGAAGAAATCATATCGATTGCAAAGGTCAATCCTAAGCAGTATCTGCAAGAGATAAAGGCCTGGGCAAATACGCGCATTGAGCGCCTGAAAAGCCAGGGATGGAGGAAGGCGCATGAGCGGGTCACAGTTTAAGGAAAAACCACTCTGCTCTGTCACCTCTGCGGCCGTCCCAGGCACGGTGGAGTGTCCTGAGTGCGGGGCGGCGCTCGAGATATGGAGCGACGAGGACGAGGTGCGCTGTAACGGCTGCGGTGCGTGTGTGGTGGTCAAAAATGCAATATGAACGGGCGGGCGGGAATTATAGGTAATTTCCCTATATATATTCTAAAATAATCCTATATGGAAACCTGCCTTCTACCGATTGATTCAAGGTTTCATTCGTGTAATAATTATCGGGTGACGAGCCGGACTCTGGCGGTTAACCGTTAAAATAAGGTAGCAAGAGAAATTAAGGTGGTGAGAGAATGAATGCTATAGAAATCAAACCGGATATATACTGGGTAGGCGTCGTCGATTGGGCGGTGAGGGATTTCCACGGTTACGTAACGCCAAATGGGACGACGTACAATAATTATCTTATCTTAGATGAAGAGGTAACACTGGTCGATACCGTCAAACACGACTTTCTCGATGTTGGCATAGCCAACATAAAGAGTGTCATTGATCCGTCCAGGATAAAAAACATAGTAATCAACCACATTGAAAACGACCATATGGGCGCCCTCGAGCAGGTTATGGAGATTGTCCCCAAGGATGTTACCATCTACACCACTCAGAGGGGCATGGCAGGGATGGACAGATTTTTCGACATCTCAAAGTGGACAGTTAAAACCGTCAAGACCGGCGATGAGTTAATAACCGGGAAATATAAGTTGAAATTCATAGAGACCCCGATGATACACTGGCCGGACTCGATGATGACGTATGTGGAAGGGGCCAAGCTCCTCCTGTCGCAGGACGCCTTCGGTCAGCACATTGCCACCGCATCGCGCTTTGACGACGAGTTCATTGGCTGCGAGTCTCTGACCGAACTAAAAGACGCCACCGTTGACTACTATGCCAATATCCTGATGCCCTTTGGCGCGTTGATTAAGTCAAAAATAGGCGAAATTCAAAAAATGGGTATCGAAATAGACATGATTGCCCCTGACCACGGCATTATATGGAGGACAGATCCAGAGCGTGCGATACAGATGTACCTCGACATGGCAAACAATCAGGCCGATGAGAGAATTGTTATAATATACGATACCATGTGGCACAGCACCGAACAGATGACCCTCCCCATAATGAGGGGCATACGCGACGAGGGGGTTGACTGCAAGGTGATAAAACTGCGCTCTACCCCTATGAGTGTCGCAATAAAAGAGTTCTGGAAGGCAAGGGGCTGCCTGATAGGCTCTCCGACATTAAATAACGAGGTATTTCCTTCGATAGCGGAATTTATGGTTCACCTGATGGGGCTGCGTCCTAAGGAGCGGCTGATGGGTGGCTTTGGCAGTTACGGCTGGGGCGGAGGGGCAGTGAACTGGCTTTATGACATGTTTAGCAAAATGAAACTGCCGGTAATAGAGCCGGGAGTTCAGATACTATACAGGCTAAAGCCTGACGATGAGAAGACGTGTTATGACTTTGGCCGCAATTTTGCGCGTCAGGTGAAGGAATATCAGCAAAAATTTACCGGCACATCGGCGCCGATGCTTAAAAAGGAGGGTTAATTATGTACAGATGCACCGTATGTGGATGGATTTACGATGAGACAAAAGAAGGAACCCCGTTCAACGATTTGCACGACGACTACACGTGCCCGGTGTGTAACGCCCCAAAGGAGGCATTTGAGCCTGCATAGGATTGTCCGTCAAGGGTTATTAATGAAGTAAGGAGGTATTATAATGTCAGAGAAGAGTTTATTCTGTGGTATGAACAAACCAGCCGACCCCGGCAGCCTGACGGAGACAGAGAAAAAGCATATGCCCGTTATTGATTGCCCCGATACGGTGAAGTCAGGGGAGCCGTTTAAGGTAACAATCAAGGTAGGTGAAATTCCTCATGTTATGCAGGAAGCCCACAGTATCCAGTGGATTGAGGTCTTCACGGGAGAGAATTTCAGGGTAAGAATTGATTTGACGCCGGTGTCCACACTTCCCCAAGTAACTATAACACTAGTAAATAGTGGACCGCATCCCACCTCAGTGATAAGGGTTGTCGAAAGATGTAATCTCCACGGCCAGTGGGAGGCCGTAAAGCAAATCACCATAAATGAATAAGGCCGCTGCGGCGGCCATGCGTTTAATTTAAAAACAAAACAGGAGGAGAGAAAACATGTGTGATGATTTAGATTATGGCGACGTATGCTGCGGATTGAGAGTAGGGCAACAGGTACCTGAGTTTAAAATAGACATATACGACCCGGTGAAGAAGGACTTTGGCGAGATTGCGCTTGAAGACCTGAAAAAGGCTGGCAAGTGGACTGTCCTCGTATTTTATCCGGCGGATTTTACGTTTGTCTGCGCGACAGAGTTTGCGGCCCTTGCCGGTCTCTATGAGGAGTTTAAAAATAGCGGCGCCGAGCTGATTACTGTGAGCACGGATACGAAGTTTACGCATCTGGCATGGCACAAAGACGAGAAGTCCCTCGAGAACGTCAAATACCCAATGGGTGCAGACCGCAACACCGCCGTGTCGAGGCTCTTTGGCGTGTATGACGACTGCTCCGGCCTTGACCTCAGGGGTTCTTTTATTATAAGTCCCGATGGTGCGCTCTTAAATTCCGAGATAAATTTCTACAATCTCGGGAGAAACATGGACGAGCTTTTGAGAAAGCTAAAGGCAAATATTTACCTGTCAAAGCATGGAACTGAGGCCTGCCCGTCGAAATGGAAGGCCGATGGTGACAAGACCCTTACGCCGGGCGCCGCGCTAGTCGGCAAGGTTGCAGAGGCCCTAAAATAAGCCGAAATAAATCGGCACAATTTCAAGGAGGCATGAAAATGGCAGTTAAGAAAGAAGGTGAGAAGTATAAGTGTAACGTATGTGGAAACGAGGTCGTAGTGACGAAAGTTGGCGGCGGCGAGCTGGTCTGCTGCGGTGAGCCGATGGAGTTACAGGGTTAGCCGGAATATCGCGGTTGCAATATGATGAAATGTACCGCCATACTCGGCAGTCCCAGGATAAACGGCAACACCGAGATACTGATAAACGAGGCCATCAGGGCAGTCAAAGAAGAGGGCTGCCCTGTTGAGCTGTTTCGCCCGCACGGCATGGACCTTGCCCCGTGCAGCAATTGCGGAGGATGTGAAGAGACAGGCAGGTGTGTCATAGATGACGACATGAACGAAGTATATAGGGCCATATACACCTCTGACAGGTTTATTGTGGCGTCGCCGATATTTTTCTTCGGCCTGACAGCTCAGCTTAAGGGTTTGATAGACAGGTGCCAGGCGCTTTGGTGTGAAAAGTATCTGCTTGGACGCCCGATACCGGAGGGGCAGGAAGGCCGTAAGGGTCTCCTTATTATGGTAGGGGGCATGGATAAAGAGATCGGCTTTACAAGCGCCGGGGCAACTGCAACCGCCTTTTTCAGAACCATAAGCGTCCCTAAACACGAGACTGTTTATTTCACAAAGGTAGATTCCATAGGTGCGATACGCGAACATCCAACCGCGTTAAGAGATGTTTATAACGCCGCTAAAAGGCTGATCTTATGATCGCCGGCATTATAAGGGGAAACTAAACACATGAGTGAGAAAAAAACCGTATTATTTGCCCTGAGCACTTGTCCTTCGTGCAGGAAGACAAAGGAGTTTCTTACAAAAAATAACATTGAATTCGTCCTCGCGGAGATGGACACGCTCGACATAGAATCACGCGATAAGCTCCTCTTAGAAGTTAAAAAGTATAACCCGCGTGAGACATTCCCAACAATTGTAGTCGATGGAGGGCGAACGGTAATCGTAGGGTTCAACGAGACAGCCATCAAAAAGGAATACGATATTAAATAACGCGTAATAATATGGGAGGCCATATGAAAAAGTTACCGGCACATTATTCAAAATTAAAAGAGAGACACGGCAGCCTGATAGACGCGGTAGAGACACTGGGCAAAGCTGTAAAGACCGCCGGCCCGCTTGACGCCATGACGGCTGAACTTATACAGCTTGCCGCCGCCGTTGCGATACGCGCGGAGGGTTCAGTCCACAGCCACACGCGCAGGGCGCTCACAAACGGGGCAACTCACGAACAGGTCAGGCACACAGCCGTCCTGCTCACCAGCGTTGTAGGATTCCCCGCCGTTGCCGCCGCCCTTACATGGATAGACGATGTCATCGAGGGCAGCTGACAACAGCGTAGAAGGCGTGAACCGTGTGGTAATAACCGGCATTGGGGCGGTAACGCCGCTTGGAAACAGTTTTAAGGAATCATGGGAAGGTCTGCTCGAAGGCAGAAGCGGCATAAGGCAGCTGCCCGCACGGCTCTGTTGTGGAGGGGTTACGCTTGGCGGCCTGTTGAATGGGTTTGACGCCGGGCTTTTCTTAGGAGTAAGAGAGATAAATCGTCTCGATTCGTTTGTTCACTATGCGGTTGCCGCGGCAGAGATGGCGCTTGATGACGCCGCAGTTAAGACACCCTCAGGCTTCGCCTCGATAATAGGGACAAGCAGGGGCGGGATTACAACGATAAACGCGGCGGCAGCGGAGCTTTGTGCCAATGAAAATAAGCACCGGAAGGTCTCGGCGTATCTGATGCCGGCGACTACCTCCTCGATGGCCGCCTCATACATATCGCAAAAGTTCCGGCTTCGCGGCCATACGCTTGGCATATCCAACGCCTGCACCTCCGGGGCAAATGCTATCGGGGAGGCGTTCAGGCTGATAAGGCACGGGTATGCGAAAGGGGCACTCGCCGGAGGGGCAGAATCCCCGCTTTGCGAACTCTGCATAGAAGGCTACAGGGCAAGCGGCGCGCTTTCAAAGAGTTCATCTCTGTCGGCGTCGAGGTCGTTTTCTGTGGGGCGCGATGGTTTTGTCCTTGCCGAGGGCGCATGTGTTTTGGTGGTGGAAGATTACACATCGGCACTTTCGCGTGGAGCGCGCGTATATGCCGAGGTACTAGGATATGGCAACACCTCGGACGGTCTTGACATGGTAAGGCCGGATAGCGGAATGCAGGCAGTAGCCATGCAGAGTGCACTCACAGAGGCCGGCATTAGTCCTGAGGACATCGCATTCGTCAATGCACACGCTGCATCAACAGCCATTGGGGACGCCGTAGAGTCGGAGGCCATTCATAAGGCGTTTAAAAATCACACCAAGTGTATGCCGGTAACGGCGAATAAATCGATGACCGGTCACATGCTCTCTGCCTCAGCCGCCTTCGAGACGGCCGTAACCGCAATGTCGATATCGTCAGGCTTTATTCCAGCCACAATCAATATTCAGAAAATCGACCCCGCGTGCAACTTAAATATCATCACAAAGACACTGAAATTTGACCCCATCAGGGCAGGCATCACAAACAGCTTTGGCTTCGGAGGCGTCAACGCCTCTATTGTTCTTGGGGCTGTGCCCCGTCAAAATCTTAGTTAAGCGTCAATCGAACCTGACGTTTGTATTTTTATCAGGTAAATGTTAAAATCGGCAATGTTATGGCCTGAGAAATATAAAAATTTGTACGGCATTATAAAGTGGGTTGTTTTCATTGGTTTTATCATGGTCTTTTCCTTACTTTACTGTCCATACAGCATCATGGGCAAATACAATAATTTTGGCGACGGCGACAGTGCATTCTCACTTTGGAGCTTTAATTGGGAGCTATCGAGGCTTGCATCCCTTGATTTTTTAAATCTCTATAATGGAAATATTTTTTATCCGCTAAAAAACGTTATCCTGTTTTCTGAAAGTTCACTGTCTAATATTATAGCATCGCTCCCGGTTTATCTTATAACCCTAAACCCATATACCGCTTACATCGTAAATTTGTTTGTATCCTTTCCACTGACGGCACTTGGCATGTTTTTACTGGCAAGGGAGCTGAAGTTCAGCAGGAATGCCGCTGCCGTGGCGGCCTTCATATTTGCCTTCAGCGAATTCAGATTTACTTTTAGCGGCGCCAACTTCCAGCAGATTCCAATGCAATGGATGCCTCTTACGCTTGTCTTTGTTCACAGGTATTTCTCTACGCACAAAACGTCAAATCTAATAATTGCGGCAGTGTTTTTCTCACTGGTTTCAGCATCGACCGGCTACTACTTTATGTCGTTTTCGATACTATGTGCGATAGTCTTTATCTTCCATATATTAAAGAGTGGCGATTGTAGGCGGAAGGCTTTCTATAAAGCCGCCGTCCCTGCCGTTATGATTGTCATTGCAACCGCTGCATCGATATATTTCCCGTATCTTCAGGTACATAGGAACTTTAAATTTACAAGGTCATTTTCCGAACAAATAGGGTATGGGGCAAGCCTTGAAAACTATCTTTCGTCGGCGAACTCTTATGTGTTACATAATATAACAAACGGGTTCTCTCGTATCGAGGGCAATCTCTCGGTGCGCTATACCGCGCTTTTACTCGTTTTCACGGCACTATTTTATTATTGGAAAAAAGGCACGGCGCGCGAAAGACCTCAGGGGGCGTCTCTCTTTGCAGGCAGGGCCAACATAGCGTTAGCGCTCTTGGCTTGCCTTGCCATTGTTCTTTCCTTTTTTGTAAAGGAAAACAGATACGGGATTCCGGTAAGTTCGCTTCCACACATGATGTCTCTGCGAAATCTGATAGACAATATACCGCTGTTAGTGCCGGCGTTTATTTTTACCCCTCTGATAATAGCGTTGACAGTGCGAATGATATTTTCTAAAACCGTTAACGGCATTGTCAAACAGGAGACAATGTTTCTTTATCTGCTCATAAGCTTTACTATTTTTGCTATGTCTCTCGGTCCTTTCATAAAAATAGGGGAAAAAATAATAGGATTTAACCCAATAGGACTCTTTCTATACGGGGTTTTCCCCGGCTATGACGGTATGAGGGCAGTGTCGAGGGCTGGGGGAGTGGTAACGCTGGGGGTTTCTATCCTTGCCGCGGAGGGAGTGAGGATTATCGAAGAGAAAATACCGCGTGCCTTATACAGGGATTTGATATTCTGGGGCATCGTTGTTATTCTTGCCATAGAATCATACCCGGTCAGAGGCCATTTAAATTTATTCGAAGATAAGACCGTACAGCCGCCCGCAAAATACTTATGGTTGAAAGAGCAACGCGATAATGCGCCGGTGCTTGAATGGCCTCTTCACATCCCGTTTGACGGCGAAGGGAAATATGTGGAGGGAAGCATGATACACGGCAAGCCGATAGTCAATGGCCTTTCAAGCTACCAGTGGGAAGGGCATGTGAGGCTGACTACCCTTGCCGGTTCGCTTGACGATGATATGGCCTTAAAGGCGATATATGCCTTTGGTGTCAAATATCTTATCATCAATGCAGAAAACGGGGCTTTCCCCCTGTGGGCAAAACACGAAATCGGGCAGTTTACGCTTGCAAAGGAATTCCCCGACGCCCTGATATACGTTAATCAGGATGCAAAGACACAGTTCCCCGATGATGATTTCCTGAAACACTTTAGTAGTTTTTCATGCGAGGAAAGCGGAAAAGACAGTTATATTTTTTCTATCGAATTCCATTCAAAAGACAAATACTATGTTTCGAGGGATAAAATAGTTGTCGAAGTCTTCTGGAATACAGGGAAGACACAGCACACGGATAAACGATCCATAAATCCGGCTCTATTTGCCGACCATGATGTCGTTGTCATAAAAGTCAAAAAAAGCGGGGAAAATGAGAGATGCAGCGATGTTCATTCTATTTTTCTCTTTAAACCCCATTAGTGTTTTGCCATTTCATTCAATGGGTTTCAATTGTATGCCCACATATTTTTTCACAGGCTTTCTACATCTTGTCGGGGGTTGAGACGCCGAGGATATTAAGGCCCTCGCCGATTACTATCTTTACGCAGGCGCAGAGCATCAGCCTTGCCAGGGTCAAAGTCTCCTCCTCGTCCAATATCCTGTGCTTATAGTAAAATGGATGGAAAAGCCCCGCCAGTTCCTGCAGATAAAATGTAATCCTGTGCGGCTCGCGCGTCCTTACGGCATTTAGAAACGTGGTGGGATAGAAGATCAGCTTTTTTATCAGCTGAAGTTCCTCCGGCGCGCTCAGGCCGGTAAGGTCCGTGGCGCTGTCAAAAGATATGGGTATCTGCCTCTCTTGCGCCTTCTCAAACACGCTGTTAATCCGCGCATATGCGTACTGGATGTAATACACCGGATTTTCAGGGGATTCCTGCTTCACTGCTTCCATATCGAACTCAAGCTGGCTGTCCGGGCGGCGCGTCAGAAATATAAATCTGGTAATGTCCCTGCCTACATCTTTTATAATGTCTCTGAGTGTAACATACTCCCCCGCGCGTTTTGACATCTGTACGGGGACGCCGCCTCTTAGCAGCATCACCATCTGGACAAGCAGCACGACAAGCTTATTGTCATCCCCGCCGGCGGCCTTTATAACGGCGCGAATACGTGGTATGTAGCCGTGGTGGTCTGCCCCCCAGATATTAATCAGCTCGTCAAAGCCCCGGTTGAGTTTCAACACATGATATGCAATGTCAGAGGCGAAGTACGTATATTGGCCGTCTGTTTTTATCAGCACGCGGTCCTTTTCGTCCCCAAAGGCCGTTGCCTTAAACCATACGGCGCCGTCCTGTTCGTATATAAATCCTTTGTCTCTGAGGGCATCGATAGACTTCGTCACCGTGCCGTCTTTAAATAGTTCCTTCTCGGACTGCCATCTGTCAAATTCAACGCCAAAGTCCGACAAATCTTTCTTTATCTCTGCAAGCATTGCCTTGTACGCGCAGTCAATAAAATATTCTGACGCTTCGTCAAAATTGGCGTGGGAGAATTTCTCTCCTTGAGCTTTGTAAATCTCTCCTGCCAGCTCATCCACGTAATCGCCGCGGTAGCCGTCTTGGGGAAAATCACAGGGAGTGTTTGTGATGGCCTTATAACGGGCAAAGACCGACTCCCCCAGAAGTTTCACCTGTCTGCCCGCGTCGTTTACGTAGAATTCCCTCTCAACCGAGTACCCCGCGGCCGAAAGCAGATTAGCAACCGCTGCCCCCAGGGCCGCCCCCCTGCCGTGCCCCAGGTGCAGCGGGCCGGTTGGATTGGCGCTTACGAACTCTATCTGTATCTTCTTTCCTTTCCCTATGTTGGGTCTCAGGTAATCTGTTCCCTCGCTGTAAAGTTTCTTTAACTCCGCGCAAAGATATGACGGTTTGAATCTGAAATTGATAAACCCCGCACCGGCCTTCTCTATGGAGTTGAAAATCTCCGGCTCATCGATGGCCGCGATAATAGAATCTGCTATGGCCGAGGGGTTTTTCCTGAGCTTTTTTGCCAAAAGCATGGCCAGAGGGGTTGATATGTCGCCGAGCGCCTCGTGCCGTGGAAATTCGACCTCGACAAAATCAGCTTCAATTCCTATCTTTTTAAGTGCCTTTAATAGTATATCTTCTATCATGTCTTAGAGCGATTAAGCGTAACATATTTATATCAAAAATTAATACCGCTGCCGTGTCAGCCTATCCCCAGTGTCCTCATCAGCTTTAAGGTCTCTTCCCTTGCCTTATTAAAATCAAGCTCGTCTATGCTTTTTTCTACCGCGGCTAACAGCTCCCGGGGCAAACCTTCTCTTATCTCCATAAGCAGCGGCTCTATGTCGTCAGGGCTGTATTGATTGTAAGCGGCCAAAATCTTCGTAAAAATTCCACCCAATTCTTCTCTGCCTAACTCCTTAATCTCATGTTGGGCGTCAATCTTTTTTATTTCCAGGCCATCAACAAAAGCTGCCGCGCTGTCTAATGCCCGCTCAAGGTCTTTCAGCAAAACTGCGGCTCCGTCTGTATCTCCATTATTGAGCATGTTGTCAACCTTCGAAGCAATATCATAGACCTCCATCATCGAGAGATTTCCCGATAATCCTCTTATAGAATGTGATATTCTTCTTGCCGCGCCAATGTCATTATTATCCAGATATGCGGATAAATTCTCTGCCGCGTGCCCGTATTTCGCCATAAAACCCGTCAGCGCATTTACATAGACGTCCCAGTCCCCCCACATCTCCAGTGCCTTCTGTGTGTCTATGACAGAAGAATGCGGGATGTCTTCGGCGTGTGCCGCAGGCGTTAATTCCACGCATGTGTCTATTCTCTGCCCTTTGTGCTCAGGGGTTAATCTTTCCATAATATTAAACAGCTCCTTAAAATCGATTGGCTTTGCGGTTACCTCATCTACATTTTTACCGATATAGTGTTTGCGTTCATCTGAGGTAACACTAGCGGTGAGGGCTATTATTGGTATATGCGCGCCAGTATTTGATTCGATTTCACGAATTTTCAGGGTGGCCTCGAGGCCGTCCATCACCGGCATTTGCATGTCCATCAGGATTATGTCAAAACCGCCTGTCTTGTAACACTCCACCGCTTCATAGCCGTTGCGGGCTGTTTCAACCTTGTGCCCTTGCTGCTCGAGACGCGTTTTCAGCAGCAATACATTTTCCTCTATGTCCTCTGCAACCAATATCCGAAAGAGCTTTTTAAGTTTGCATTCAATGACATCAGGCTCATCGCCTGCCGGGCGTTCAGTGGGTATTAATTTTACGGTAAATGAAAAAACGCTCCCCTTGTCAGGCTCACTCGTCAGCCATATGCGCCCGCCCATCAGCTCGACCAATTGTTTGGATATCGTCGTGCCTAATCCCGTTCCCCCAAACCGGCGGGTCGTGGAGCTGTCGGCCTGCGTAAATGCCTCAAAAATCTTGTCCTTCCTGTCCGCGGGTATCCCTAATCCCGTGTCGGCTATCGAAAACATGAGTGTATCGGCCTCGGCTGTCTGGCCTATCGTTACAGTAATCCCGCCTTGCTCGGTAAACTTGACGGCATTGCCTATGAGATTTGTGAGTATCTGTGTTAATCGCACAGGGTCGCCGATATAATATTCCGGGGTAATTACAGTGTCAGGCATTACGTTAAAATAGAGACCTTTGTGCCTCACCTGATGCTCAAAAGACCTCCTTACGCCTTCGATTAGTTTATAGAGGCTGAATGGCCGGCTTTCTATCTCTACCTTGCCGCTTTCGAGCTTGCTGATATCCAGAATATCGTTTATGATGGTCAGCAGGGACTCTGCCGATTTGATTGCAATTTCGATATATTCACGGTTCTTATCTGTTATTGTATCATCGTCGGCGACAAGCTCCATGAACCCGACAATGGAGTTCATAGGGGTTCTGATTTCATGGCTCATGTTTGCCAAAAAGGCGGATTTGGCTATGGTGGCGGCCTCGGCGGCCTCTTTTGCCGCTATCAGTTTCATCTCCGATTGTTTATTTCTGATAGCAACTGACAGGTGGGTCGCGATAGATGCTACTGTGTCTAACACATGCTCAGTTAAAATATCCTTTGAAAACATGGCTACAACACCAATCACTTCATCTTCGGCAATTAACGGGTACCCTGCAAACGCTGTCATACCCTCCCGTTTAGCCCACTCAGGGTTACTAACCCGGGGGTCGGTTTGTACCGAGTTTGTAAGATGTGGTTTGGCTTCTTTTGCAATCAGGCCGATTTTATATTTTCCAACCGGTATTCGTGCATGAGCGCCGTCAATATGCGTGTATAGTCCTGCGCTGGCCTGAAGCTCAAGCGTATCTTCGTTTATTGTCCAAACGCGGGCAAAAGATACCCCCAAGAAGGAGACTATATGTTCGGTACATTGTTGAAGCATTAACTGTAAGGGTGCATTAGAGGCCAGAATTGCCCCTATTCCTGCGCGAAACTTTGCCAAATTTAATCGTGCAGATATGGCTTTGGAGGCGGCCTCGGCGGCCTCTTTTGCAATTGAGAGCTCCTCTGTCCGCTCCCGCACTCGTGCCTCGAGCGTGTCATAGGCGGCCTTGAGCCTTTCCTCCGCAGCGGCACGTATGCCCATTTCCATAGAAAGCTGTATGTTTTTTGCCTTTAAGCTGTCTGTCCGGATGTCAAACTCTTTCGCAAGGGTCTCCAGCTCGTCGCCTGTCCCTGTGGGGCTGCATTTGACGGCATCGTCTCCGGTGGATTTGACAATTTTATCGCATAGTATCAAAATAGGATTGGCTATGCTGTTTCCTATTCTCTTTGCAATATAGGCCGCTAATACAAGAAATATGAATCCAATTATCCCCAGCTTTACGATTGCGTTATAGACAATCCTGAGATACAGCAACTTAAATACGCCGGTTTCCAACGTGATCTTTAACTTATTAAGAATTGCTTTTTCCTTACCTGCCGTATTTTTTGCCGTAATGTATGATTCCTGTTTTATATAGTTTATCTCTCCGGCCAGTTTATCCCCGGCATACAATCTGTAATAATAAGTGTCCTCTTTGTGACAGGAAGTAAGAAATATATTTGTTATATCGGCCTCGATAACGATTGCCCCCTGCGTTGACTTATAATAGTCTATCGGGACAATGAACATAATCCTGCCCTTATCGGACAGAAATATGCTTATAGCGCCGTCTGCAATCGCAATTCTTGTCTGAGGCAGTTTCGAGTAGTCGGGGGCGTCTTTCACGGTAGAGTAAATCGTAAACCCGGCGTAATCTATTATGCTGACGTCGCCTTTGATTATTTGAAATGTATCCACGATTTTGGGAAATAACCCGGAGCGCGCCTCTGGATTTATCAGGGCGTTTACTATGACGGTGTTTTTACTGAAATCTTTTGCCGTGCTTAACATAGTATCTAAATACCGTTCAAAACTGTCCATACACCTTTCGTTGTACGATATAATCCAGCTGTTCCTCTCTTCGTATAATATATTCGTTAACAGCAGGGCAACCGTAGTTATCGTTGCCGTTGTCAACACTGTTACAAACAATAAATATTTCATTAACAGCTTGGTCTTTATACTTTTCCCGGATAATAGTTTAATCATTTATATTTCCCCCCGCCGATGGGAATAATTGCGCCGTTGCCGTCAAATTCGGCCATAAAATATCCCGTTTCATCCAGCGCGTCGTGCCGGGCATTCGTAAACGGCGGCGTATGTGTCTTTGTCAGTCCCTCATAGTGCCGGATATTTTCCATAGCGTCTCTTATCGCTGCCCTGTCAAGCGTACCTGCCTGCCTTACCGCCTCCGCCAATAACATTGTCAAGTCATATGCGTGTGCCGCGCCCTCAGGTGAGAATATCTCCTGCGGGGTCTTTACGCCGTATTCGTTCATATACCTTTTCACAAATTCCTTACTCCTTTTATTATCTGCGGTTATGAATGAATATGTCTGCATAAACGACAGATCAATTGCCGTAAGCTCCTTCTTTATTTCTTTATAGATATTCCCTCCCGTTATGCTCCTGTGAGCAATAACGGGAATCTTTTTTTTGCCATAAAATAAGGACTTTATTATCTTTGCACCCTCATCGGGATTTGCTATCATTATTATTATTTCAGCGTCAGCACGGGAAATCCTCCCGATTTGTTCGTAAAAGTCCGTCTCATTCGCATTATAAGACTCTATCGTGGTGAATTGTAACCCTTGTTCCTTCAGGTAGCTTACCATTATCTCTTCATTTTTTTTGCCCCAGACTGAGTTGACCCACAGAAGGGCTATCTTTTTGGTCTTGTTTAATGCCTGCTCAACCAAAAATGGCCCGGCATATGCGTCGTTAGCAGAAAGCCTGAAGCAATAATTGGGGGCATAACCGTTTTGAACTATCTCCGGATGAGCTGCCCATGGGATGAGATATATAATTTTATTACTATGTATTAATTTCAGATCTTCCAATACGATACGGCTCTGGAGGCCGCTCATCACGGCGGCGAGATTTTTCATCTTACCGAATAACCCTATATTTGCTGTGCTTCGAGCCGTGTTTCCCGCATGGTCCATCGTTACGACGATAAGTTTTTTACCAAGCAGCCCGCCCCTTTCATTTATCTCCTCAGCGGCTATGCGCATCCCTCGTTCTATTGCAATCCCTGCCTGAGCCGTTGCAAGCGTCATATCGGCGTTCAAACCGATTATAATATCGTCTGCCGCATCGTACTCATGCCTCTTTTTAAGATATT
Organism: Nitrospirota bacterium; assembly: GCA_015233015.1. Taxonomy (GTDB): domain Bacteria; phylum Nitrospirota; class Thermodesulfovibrionia; order Thermodesulfovibrionales; family Magnetobacteriaceae; genus Magnetominusculus. The sequence goes on from JADFYO010000007.1 coordinate 76,117, forward strand.
CCAAAGTCGGGTCAATTATATCGGCGCCGACAATCGGGGCATACTTATAGAGAATGCCTTTGGAGGCAGCCTGAAACTGTTTAATCTCATCGCCGGTCAGATATGTTATCTTTACGCCGGTCTCTGCGATTTTTTTCAGAATATCTGCCTCCTGCCCATCTATCAGTTCCCTTTCAAATCCCGTCAGCTCGTTTGCCGTAGTTGTAAGCGTCTGTTGAATGTCTGGCGGCAGCTTCCCGATGTTTTTCCTGCTGAAACAAAACACATAGGCAAGGTAGGCGTGATTGCTTATCGTAATGTTTGATTGAACCTCGTAAAGTCTCATCCCATATATCGCCGCTATCGGATTTTCATGGCCCTTGACAACCCCGTCCTTCAGGGCCTTATACGTTTCGTGGAAATCTATTGCGATAGGATTAGCCCCGAATTCCCTGAACTGGTCCATTATCAGTTGGCTCTTCATAACCCTGACGTTCATACCCCTGAAATCTTTCGGAGAGTGGATCTCCTTATTCGCCGTGAACTGCTTAAAGCCGTTTCCCCAAAACGCTACCCCTGTGAGGCCATACTGGTCAAGTTTAGCCAGAAGCAGTTTGCCCGGCCTTCCATCGAGCATCTCATAGGCGTCTGCTTTGTGTGGAAAGAGAAACGGTATATCGGAGTATTGCAGAGCCGGCACCACAGCGCTCATCTTCGCAGTTGGCGAAAGGAGGATGTCTAAATCGCCCTCAATCGCCATTTCTATCATCTTATAGTCGTTGGCCAGTTCCTGATTGGGATAAATGGTTATCGTTACGCCGCCGCTGGTCTTTTGCGAAACTGTAGCGGCAAACCTTCTGGCCGCTATGTCCATGGCGCTGCCCTCTGGCATATTATGCCCAAAGGTCAGCTTATAGATTTTTTTCTCGACGGCGGCATCATGATGCTTAGGGTTGGTCTTGACTGAGAAAATATATAATGTCCCAACAGCTATTAACAGCGTTATGAAAGCTACCGCGATAATCTTGTTACGTGATTTCATCATGGCGATATTATATATCTGCTTCAGGTGTTGCAGAAGGCAGCTCTATGGTAAAGCGTGCCCCGCCTTCTATGTTTGACGCGGAAATCTTCCCGTTCATCTTCCCTTCTATGATAGCCCTCGACATGTAGAGGCCAATCCCTGTGCCGCCCTCTCCTTTAGTGCTTACATACGCGTCAAAGAGGTTATCTATCACCGCGTTGTCTATCCCGCCGCCGTTGTCGCTTATTGTAATGACGACTTTGTCCGCCGACTCTTCGATATCGATAGAGATAATCCCTTCCTCTAAAATAATCCCCTTTTTCCTTGCCGAATTTACGGCGTCACGGCTGTTGTTAATCAGATTAAGGATGACCTGCTTGAGTTCGTTGCGATAGCCGGTTGAATTTATACTGCGTGTCCGCGGGGTATTTATCCGCACCTCGATGGTACTGCTTTTCAGCAGATTTGAAAAAAGTCCGGCTACCTCGTAAAAGGCCTCAGTCACATCGAATATATCTTTGTGTTTGGATGGTTTCAGAAAGTTCTGGAAATCATCTATGGTGTGAGACATAAGATTAATCAGGCCCATGCCTTGTATGACGTATTGCTTGAGATATTCAGCGTCCGCATCCCCTGCGTTAAACGTGTCCTCAACGTCCTGCATCAGAAGGCCTAATGTATTTAACGGCTGCTTCCACTGATGGGCTATAGCGCCTATCATCTCGCCCATTGCCGCCATCTTGGACTGCTGGATGAGCATCTGCTCCTCTCTGCGCCGTTTATCGACCTCCTCTTCCACCCTTTTTTCGAGGTGGCGCTGCAGGTTATATAACTTCAAATGGGTTTCTATTCGGGAGATTACCTCATCGCTTTGAAACGGTTTGCAGACATAGTCAACCGCACCGCTTTTAAAGGCGGTAACCTTTTCGGCGCTTTCAGTCAACCCGCTGATAAATATTACCGGAATGTCGGCGGTCGCCGGGTTGACCTTTAGTTTGTTACACGTCTCATAGCCGTCCATCTCCGGCATCATAATATCGAGAAGGATTATGTCAGGTTTTACATGCTGAGCCGCATCTAAGGCCATTGCGCCGCTTGCCGCAAACGACAGATTGTACTGGTCGTGCAGCAGCTGTCTCAACAGCTGACGAAAGAATGGCTCATCGTCAACTATTAACACCCTCCACTTAGTTCCTTCCATTTTGCACCTTATCGTCTATTCCTTCAAAATAATCATAGATGAGATTCATCGGGAGGATTTCCCTCATACAGCTTGCTAAAGTGCTGCGAACTATTATAGCATAAAACTGCCGTATGAGCCGGAGAAATAAAAAAATGGAAGGAGTGAAATGGGATTAAAGATATATAACACAATGTCGGGAAAGAAAGAGGCATTCGTCCCCATAGAGGACAACAGGGTAGGGATGTACGTATGCGGCGTAACGGTCTATGACCTATGCCATGTCGGGCACGCCAGAAGCGCCGTCGTCTTCGACACAATAAGCAGATACCTCCGCTTCAGAAACTACGACGTAAAATTCGTCAAGAACTTTACCGACATAGACGACAAGATAATAAACAGGGCAAATGAAGAGGGCAAGACCTGGGACGAAATCGCCGAAACCTACACGAAGGAATACTACGAGGACATGACGAAACTCGGCGTGGCAGCCCCTGACGTTGAGCCAAAGGCAACCGGGCACATAGCCGGTATGATTGACATGATCGGGAAGCTGATTGATAAAGGATATGCCTATCAGACCGATGACGGCATATATTATGAAGTAGGGAAGTTCGTCGGCTATGGAATGCTCTCAAAGCGGGACATTTCTTCGATGGAGGCCGGGGCGCGCGTGGAGATAGACCCGAAAAAAAGAAACCACTTTGACTTTGCCTTGTGGAAGAGTTCCAAAGAGGGAGAGCCGGCGTGGGAAAGCCCGTGGGGCCGTGGCCGGCCGGGCTGGCATATCGAATGCAGCGTCATGTCGCTTGCCCACCTTGGCGAGACGTTCGATATTCACGGCGGCGGCGCGGACTTAATCTTCCCGCACCATGAAAACGAAATAGCCCAGAGCTGTGCGGCAACAGGAAAACCCTTCGCAAAGTACTGGATTCACAACGGTTTTATTACTATAGACAAGGAAAAGATGTCCAAATCCCTTGGGAATTTCTTTACGATAAGGGATATACTGAAGGAGTTCGACCCCGAAGTCCTGAGGGTATTCCTGCTTTCGACACACTATGGAAGCCCTATAGAGTTCTCACGCGAGAGCCTGAGGCAGACTGAGCCGTCGCTCGACAGGGTTTACTCTACGGTGCTTCGTGTCGATGATTTTTTGAGACTGTTTAAAGAAAAGACGCAGCCCTCGAAGGACGACGCCGACTTCGGCATTATTGCCGGCTCTTTTAAAGATAAATTTGTCGAGGCCATGAACGACGATTTTAATACCGCGGCCGCAGTTGCTACAATCTTTGATATTGTCAGGGAGATAAACCGCTATCTCGATAAAAAACCGTCCTCGCCGGAGACGAAACGCCTGATTGAAAAGGCCGCTGCCGATATAAAAGAGTGCGCCGCGGTGCTGAACATCATTACTAAAACGCCGCAAGAGTGGTACCAGGCCCTGCTTCTGTCACACAAGGCCGATATAACGGAATCCGAAATCGAAAAACTGATAATAAAACGCCGTCAGGCCAGAGAGAATAAGGAGTGGAAACTGGCCGATGAAATCAGGGGAACACTTGACAGTAAGGGCATCATTCTCGAAGACAAGGAAGGCGGTACGATATGGAAAGTAAGAGTATAATGTGGGCATCGTAACCACGACACGCCTCTATAATTCCTTTGGCCAGCACATGAGAGAACGGTTTGGCCAGAGCGTCTATAAGGTCAACATAGACGCTGGATTTACGTGCCCCAACAGAGACGGCACCGCCGGTTTCGGGGGATGCACCTATTGCAATAACGACAGCTTTCGCCCATCGTCGTGTAAGCCTGCCCTCGGTGTAAGGCAGCAGGTAGAAAATGGCATATCGTATCTGTCGAAAAGATACAAGGCCGGTAAGTTTATAGCCTACTTCCAGCCATATACCAACACATATGCGCCGGTTGATGAGCTGAGACGGCTTTACTACGAGGCGCTCGCGCATCCAGGCATTGTAGGCATAGCCGTGGGCACAAGGCCGGATGCCATAGACAAAGAAAAATTCGAACTCCTTTCATCCATAGCAAAAGACTATTTTGTGCTGATAGAGTTTGGCCTTCAGTCGATATACGACAAAAGCCTCGAATATATAAACAGGGGGCATGGTTATGCCTGTTTCCTCGATGCCCTGGAAATGGCCTCAAACTATAGTTCATTACATATCGGGGCGCATATCATAGTTGGGTTTCCCACGGAGACAATCGATGAGATGCTCTCGATGGCCGGGGTGGTATCGGGGCTGCGGTTAGAATTTCTGAAAATACATCAACTGCAGGTGGTCAAAGGCACATCAATGGCCGCCGAGTATGCAAGGAATCCATTTTTTGTATTTGATTATGGTCAATACCTTGATTTCCTCGTGGAATTCATAGAACGGCTCTCACCAGAAATAATCCTGCAACGGATGTTTGCCACCGCGCCGGATGACATTCTGATAGCCCCGGTATGGAATAAAACCAGACAGCAGATATTAATAGACATAGAAAATAAGTTCAGGTCAGCAGGCGCGTTTCAGGGGAAAAGGTTCAAGGCTGATATCAGGCGTTAGCGATGTTCAGGGCTTCAGGAAAAACCCAATCTGCATTGCTTCGTATTCACCGAGGTCTTTAAACCTCAGTCCCAGGGTAATATCTTTACCTGTTTCAGATATAATACGGACAATTTCCCCGGTTACACGGATTGGTTCTTCCCTCGGCGGTAAGACAAAGCTCAACAACATAACATTACCAATCTTTTCATTAACGCTTTTAAAACACCTGAATCCTAGCCCTCCGCTGGATATATTTAAAATGTTCCCCTTTCTTGGCGGACGGGGCACTCCTTCAATCTGATAAAACGCATCGATATTGACATTTTTACGATAGTTCATCCGCCTGTTTATATGAATGGCAATACGCTGTTTGCACTTTGGGCAGGAGATAGCAAAATCCTTCTGCGGGGGGTATTCCTTTGAAATTTTACCTTTAGCCTCGCAGTACGGACACATAATACGCATTTCTGTCGATGGATAGACTGTTATAGATTTAGTGTTTTCCATTCAATCTACTCCGGTATATCATTGCGTAAGAGCCACACGCGTTTTCATCACAATATTATATGAAATAGTGTTGCCCTCTGGCAAGACTTATTAATAAGTAAACAGGTAAAATAAGAAAACAGGCAAGTGGACATGTGTCCGTCTCTATACGGCCTGTCAGGTTTGAAAAATATTTTTTTTCCAAAAAGAAATAGCTTGCGAAACTTATAGGTTTTTGTATATCATCACGGCTTGTATATCATCACGGCATTATGTTGAGGAGGGATTTAGGGATGAGGAGAAAATGGCCGGTTGTCATAACAGCACTTGTGTTTATGTTGATTATTGCCTCTGTGGCCGCGGCTGGTGGGGTGCCGATATTGCTTTATCACCGTTTTGGGCCGACCGTTGCCGACAGTATGACCATAACGACGCCTGTTTTCGAGGCGCACTTAAAATATCTGAAACAAAACGGCTACACGGTAATCCCGCTGAGGCAGGTCATAGACAGCCTGAAAAACAAAAAACCCCTGCCGGACCACGCCGTGGTAATCGTAACCGACGACGGACATAAATCGGTTTACACCGATATGCTCCCGCTTGTGAAGAAATACCAGATACCAGTAACCCTTTTCATATACCCTTCGGCAATCTCAAACGCCTCATACGCGATGACATGGAACCAGCTGAAGGAACTGAAAGGGACGGGCCTTTTCGACCTTCAATCCCACACGTACTGGCATCCAAATTTCAAGATAGAAAAAAAGCGGCTTGTCCCGGCGGAGTATGAAAAACTCGTTGAGACACAGTTAAAGAAATCAAAGGACAAGCTCGAAAAGGAGCTTGGCACAAAGGTAGATTTACTTGCGTGGCCGTTCGGGATATATGACGACTATCTGATGGGCAAGGCGTCTCAGGCAGGATACACGGCTGCGTTTTCTATTGAGCGGCGGCCGGTCAGGGGCACAGACAATATAATGTCGCTGCCGCGTTTCCTTCTCGAGAATGCAAACCAGGGGAAGTCGTTTGAAAGATTGCTAACAGGGAGTTGATTACAATCAGGGGGTTGATTACAATTATAAACAATTACAGAGGGTGCCATAGGGTGCCAGATGGTGCCGAATGGTACCAGGGGTGAGTAATAAGATGAGATCAAAACTTACACATTTTGCGGCAGTAATGTTTACCATGGTACTTTTAATTAGCGAGGCATTGGCGCTGGATATCAAAGTTGTCGATTCCGTATCGAGAAAACCAATTAAAAACGTCACTGTGCTGATGGACAACAACACAATTCTAACTAATGACAACGGCAGCGTCAGTCTTAAAGTCCAGGCAGGTCCAATTGGCAAAATATCTGCCAAGTCCCCCGGTTATCAGAGGAATGAGGTCGTCCCCTCGCCCAGTACCGCCACAATCGAGATCGCTTTAAAGCCTTTTGCCCCCAAGGCCCTCTATTTATCGATGTATGGGGCGTCCAGCAAGAAACTGCGAACCGCCGCCCTGAAACTCATCGAAGATACTGAGGTCAATGCTCTTGTAATTGACGTAAAGAGCGACCTGGGTCTCTTGTACTACAAGAGTTCTATCCCGCTTGCCGCTGAAATCGGCGGACAGAAGGTGATACTTGTTAAAGACTTAAAAGATATGGTCAAGACTTTTAAAGATAAAGGTATATACTTAATCGCGCGTATCGTTGTCTTTAAGGACAACCCGCTGGCTCAGGCAAAGCATGAACTCGCCGTAAAGACGCAGGGCGGCGACCTATGGCGCGACAGAGAGAAGCTCGCCTGGGTTGACCCTTTCAGAAAAGAGGTGTGGGACTATAATATCGATATAGCGATTGAGGCCGCACAGAGCGGCTTTGACGAGATACAGTTTGATTACGTGAGATTTCCGGATTCGTTAAAACCCAAGTTCTCCAAACCAAGCACCGAGGAGGCCAGAATAAAGGCAATCACCGGGTTTTTGCAGGAGGCCAAGAGGAGACTTGCCCCCTATAACGTGTATCTTGGCGCGGATATATTTGGCTACGCGTGCTGGAACCTCGACGATACGCAAATCGGCCAAAGAATTGAAAACCTTGCCGGTGTCCCCGACTATCTGTCTCCAATGCTCTACCCGTCGGGGTTTCAGTTTGGAATTCCGGGCTATAGGAATCCTGTCCAAAATCCCAATAAAATAGTCTATCTATCTCTTAAGAGGGCGCAGGAGCGCACTAAGCTTGACTCAAACCGTTTCAGACCCTGGATACAGGCATTCAGAGATTACGCCTATGACAGGAGGTTTTTCAAGGGAGAGCCGGTCAGAGAACAGATAAATGCAGCCGAGCAGTTTGGCTCTCACGGCTGGATGCTCTGGAATCCGCAGAATAATTATTATCCCGAAGGATTAAAACACAAGGCTTCGCAGCCTGCCCAGGCCCATGCAGCGGCAGTGCCGGCAGTTGTCCCAGCGGCGGCAGTCCCCAATATAGCGCCGGCTCATGTGGCAGTCCCGGTAGCGGCGGCTAAATAAAAAGACCTGGCAATCTCGGGGTTGCTTGCAAAGTGCAGATGCACATATCCGCCGGCACAGTTATTTACCCTGTAGCCGGCTGTGCCGTTGCGGCTTTGATAGCCATCGCGGTTGTTGCGGCTTTCATATATGATTTCCACTGATTGCGGCATCGCTTCCATCTCCGAATAGTGGAATTCGTGTCCTCTGAGGATAGCGCCCTTTTCCCCCATGATTGAATCTGCCGTCAGGGTCACCTCTCTGTAACCAAGTTTAACACTTTTCCCCGCCATTTTCGTCTTTACGGGGAATATGCCGGCCATCGGTGAGCTATGCCCGTTCAGGTCAATAATGCCTTCTGTAAGGTACATAAAGCCGCCGCACTCGGCGTATATTGCCCCGCCTCTCAGGGCAAATGCCCTTATCGAGTGAAGCATTGCCCCGTTTGAGGCGAGCCTTTCGGCGTAGAGTTCAGGGTAGCCGCCGCCAAGATAGAGCGCCCCAACGCCGTCGGGGATTTCATCTTCGTTTAGCGGGCTGAAGAATACTATCTCTGCCCCGGCGGCTCTCAGGTAATCGAAATTGTCTTCATAATAAAAACAAAAGGCGCTGTCGCGGGCAACGCCTATGCGAGGCGCCCGCGGAGGTAGGGGCGAAGACTGTATTAGCGGCTTACCAATCGATGGAATATCAATTACCGAGGCTGCAAGAAGCGCATCAATGTCAATACTGTCATAGGCGGCTGCCTCAAGTTTTTTAGCGAATTCAGTGTTTATTATGCCGTCTTCAGCAGTGTAAAGGCCGAGATGGCGTTCAGGTATGCTTATCTCCTTGTCAGCGGGGAGGTGCCCAAGCACAGGGCACTTGCAGTGCGCCTCTATTGCGTCTTTGATCCTTTTATAATGTCTAGCGCTCCCTGTCCTGTTAAGAATGACGCCTGCAAGAGTAAGTTCCGGGTCAAAGGCTTCTACGCCTTTGATTATTGCAGCCGCTGTCTCGGCAGTTCCCCTTACGTCAAGGGTAATAACAACCGGAAGGCAGAGGAATTTGGCGGTTTCGGCAGCCGATGCCGTTCCCCCGTCGAAAAGCCCCATAGCGCCTTCTATGATACATACATCGGCATCGCGCGATTTCCCTGCGAACACATGCCTGACATAGTCATCGCCGCACATCCACCTGTCGAGATTCCACGAGGGTACGCCGGTTAGGGCGCGGTGCAGTCCAGGGTCGATGAAGTCCGGGCCTGTCTTAAACGGCTGTACATGGAGGCCACGCCGCACCAGCGCTGCCATCAGGGCAAGGGCTGTCGTGGTCTTACCGGCGCCGCTTTGCAGGGCAGAGATAACGAATGCGCTCCTCATCGGGTATGATGGTATCATAGCATGGGCGTTGCCCGCAAGGCGCAAGGCGAAGAAATCTCCACAGTTATTTGCAAATCAGCTTTATTTTGATATATATTTTGATACATAATTTGATATATAATTTCAGACCAGTGTTTCTGGGCCAGATTTTTGAGAAACTGAGAAAAGAAAAGAGAGGATACGAGATGAAAAAGTGCTTTGCTGTAGTCTGTGCTATGTTGTTTATTAACCTGACGTTGTTGGCCTATGCTGAGAATGGAACCATCACTATGCCCAATGGAGGGAAGTACGTTGGGGAATATACGCCGGGTGAAAACGGGCAGGGAAAAGCAAACGGGAAGGGGACGTTGACGTTACCTGATGGAACGAAGTATGTAGGGGATTTTGAGAATGGTCAGCCGAGCGGTAAAGGGACTATGACCTGGCCTGATGGGAAAAAGTATGTTGGGGAATATGAAAACGGCCAGCCTAACGGAAAGGGGACTTTGACTAAACCTGATGGGACAAAGTATGTTGGTGAGTATAAGGATAGTGAACCAAACGGGAAGGGGACTTACAACTGGCCTGATGGGAAAAAGTATGTTGGGGAATTTGAGAATGGTCAGCCAAACGGCCAGGGGAAATTGACTATGCCTAATGGGAAAAAATTCACCGGGGAATTTAAAGATGGAAAATACGTAGGAGATGAAGGCGACGAATAGCCGGAGCATAGAAGCCGCCAAATGGCGGCTACAGGGGTGAAGGGGGATTATCCCCCTTCGTCGTTAATCCGTATAGAGCCGTGTGTTATGCACCGTAAGAAGCCGGTATTAAAATTTGTCATTTTAGCCCTGTATATTACAGCGGTCATTTTAGTAGGGTTTCATTCCCATGATGACGGCGGCTCGCATGAGGACTGTCCGCTTTGCGTTGCTGCAAGCGCGGGTTGTTTGGCCGATGTAAATGACAGCTGTCTCCCACATTTCACTGGAGATGTAGTCTTACGTTTAAGCTTCGATAAAGTACAATACGTTTTGTCCTGCTCAGGAGATACACTTTTTGGCAGGGCGCCCCCTTCAACTTACCCTCTTTAGATAAATTCGTTAATTGTATTGGCCCATACTTCCGAACCCGGTTTAATGCTGGCGTGGCGTGTGTATGGATACCGTATTAACCCTTATACTCATATTAAAGAGGTAAGTTAAATGGCAACATTTAGAATATTCATAATGCTATCAGCACTGTTTCTGACTGCTTCCCTGTCATATGGCGCGGACCTGGATGAACGCCTGAAGGCACTGGAAGAGGTTTCAAAGCAGCAGCAAAAGGTGATAGAAGAGCAGCAACGTCTAATCGAAGGCCTCAAACAGGACCTGAACAAGTTGCAGGCAGGCGAACCCCAAAAATCAACAGAGACGCAGGTGCTGGAGTTGAAAGAGAAGGTGGACCAAGTGGCCGAAGCGCAGACCAGGACAATACCCAGCGTGTTCAATCCTGCTATCGGGTTTGTTGGGGAGGCGGTCTTCTCTTATCGCAGCAAGGGCGCATCGCTAACCGGAAGCAGCCGCCCGGGCGGCTTCGACGCCTTTGCCCGCTCAGTGGAACTTAATGCGGCTGCGTCGGTTGACCCCTTTGCGAAGGCGTACATTGTGGCCAACGCCTCGGCAGATGCCGCTACCGGAGAGGCGACTTTCAGCATTGAAGAGGCCGCTCTGCAAACGGAGTCGCTGCCGGGGAATCTGACGGTTAAAGCGGGACGTTTCTTTGGCGAGTTTGGCCGTCTGGCATACATTCACGACCATGAACTGCCATTTGTAAATCGTCCGCTCGTGCTTGCCCAATATATTGGGGGTGAATCCAGGACAGACGGGGTGCAACTTAACTGGCTGGTGCCTATCGAACACTACGTCAGTTTGACAGTAGGCGCTGGCAACCAATTCGGAGGCGATGTGCCGCCGAACAACGTTGGAGATTTCCGCCGCGCCGGCGGGTTAAACTACTGGGGACGCTTGTCCTCGTACGTTGACATTACGCCCGACATCTCACTCGAACCCGGCGTGTCTGGCCTATGGAATCCAAAGACAGTTGACCGCGGCGGCAGCTTTACCCAACCCGACGGCAGCACCCTCTCGGAGCGGGAGCGCCGTCTGACAGGAGTTGATCTAACGCTGAGCTACAAGCCGCTCAGGGACAATCAGTTCACTAGTATAATCTGGGGCACCGAAGTGCTTTATAGTCATAACCGCTATGACGAAGTTAATTCGGATGGCCTTGCGTTCAGCCGCGACATAGGTTCCTACGGCCTCTACTCCTATCTTGCATACAAGTTCCATCGGCAATGGTCAGCCGGGTTCCTTTATGGCTTTGTAGAGGATGCCCAGGACAACACAGCCAGAACATACGAGTACTCTCCATTTATCACATGGTCACTCAGCCACTGGAATCAGCTCCGGCTGCAATATACTTATACTAACCATAACGCCGTTTCTGGACTGCGGCCAGATAACGCAGTTTACCTGCAGTGGGCCTGGATAATCGGCGCACATTCGCACGGGTGGCAGCAGCGTTGATTACACAAAGGAGAAATCACGATATGAAATTTAAACTGCTTAGAATAGTTTTGACCCTTTTACTTATGACGGCATTTTGCCTAAGTGCGATACCTGCCTATGCAAACAAAATCACGATTGTTACGACACTTACCGACCTGGCCGATCTGGCGCGTGCCATAGGCGGGGATCTCGTGGAAGTCCACAGCCTTGCAACTGGAGTTGAAGACACGCATGGGGTACCGATGAAACCGAGCTTTGTACCGGTAATGAACCGTGCGGACTTGCTTATACTGGTAGGGCTGGACTGCGAACATGCCTTCCTGCCGGCACTAATGGAGGCAAGCAAGAATCCCCGCATACAGAAAGGCAACCCCGGGTACGTAGATTGCTCCAAAGGCGTCGTCCCCCGTGACGTGCCTAAATCAACAGACCACTCTGAAGGCGACGTTCACCCCTACGGCAACCCACACTACATGCTTGACCCAGTTCTGGCTAAGACCGCGCTCTCCAATATCTTTAACGCTATGGCAACGGTTGCCCCGCAGTATATTGCAGAATTCACGAGCAACCGCGACGCGTATCTTGCCACGCTCAACGCCAAGATTGCACAGTGGGAGACGAAGGCTAAAGTTCTCAAGGGGGTGAAGTTCGTATCCTATCACGAGCATTGGCCATACTTTGCCGAACGTTTCGGGATGAACTACTTCGGCACGATTGAATTGAAGCCGGGGATAGATCCGACTGCGCGCCACATCGAGGAGCTAACCGCGGCTATGAAGGCTCAGCATGTTACAATTGTTGTGCGTGAGCCGCAGTTCCCTGAAAAGACGCCAAAGCGCATTGCCGAACAAACCGGTGCAACCCTGGTAACGCTGCCCATTATGCCAGGCGGTGTGCCGAATACCGAAACCTACATTAAGATGATGGACTATATTGTTAACACGATGGTTGCGGCCGTTCAGGCCGGAAAATAACAACAAGGAGAGTGTGTCCGCCCTGAAATCGCGGGCGGACACATGCAGCGAACTATGAATGAAGCACTCATCACACTGGACAACCTGAGTATCGGGTACAATAACCAGGCCGTGCTGTCCGGGATTTCGTTTTCTATTGTCCGGGACTGTTTTACCGCTATTGTTGGGGCCAACGGCTCGGGCAAATCGACATTACTAAAGACGATACTTGGACTGCTTCCACCAATAGAGGGCAGCATATCGACTGCATCGCCAAGTGCCCGTCTTGTGTTTGGTTACGTCCCCCAATTTACGCATTTCGATTCGATTTATCTGCTGACGGTGTTCGAGGTTGCGCTTATGGGTACCTATGGACGAGTGCGGGCAGGCGCTTTTATCCCTCATTATGAACGCGACTTTACTCATGAATGCCTGAGTGCCGTGGGCGTGGATGAGCTTGCCCTTAGGCGCTTTGCCGAACTCTCCGGCGGCCAGAAACAACGCGTGCTTATTGCCCGCGCCCTGGCTGCACGCCCTGACATCGTGGTGCTGGATGAGCCTACCGCAGGTGTTGACCGCAGCGCGACACATGCAGTGATGGAGTACCTTTCACAGCTCCGCAAAGAAAGGAAGATCTCGGTATTGCTCGTCACGCACGATTTTGCGGCAGTACGTCAACATGCGGGGCAAGTCGTCTGGCTTTACGAAGGCGATGTCCTCATTGGTTCTGCACATGAACTTCTTAGTCCTGAGCGGATGGCGGGAATGTTTGAAAAGAGGATAGACTGACATGGAAACTCTGCGCCAGATTCTTTCACCGGACTTTCTGCTGCGTAACTCGATTTACACCAGCGTGATTATTGGCTTGTCATGCCCTCTGGTTGGTGTGTTTTTTGTGATGCGCCGGCTTGTGTTTATGGGTGTAGCGCTGCCTCAGATTTCATCGACGGGTGTGGCTATTGCGCTGTCGCTTCCTATGTGGCTTGGGTTTAATCTGGCAGGGCACGGCTCACATAGCGTACACACGCTCGCCTTTACCGGTTCGATTACCTTCACCTTGACCGCTATTTTAGTGCTGGCATTTCTCCAACGGCGCGGGCATGGACATCCTGACGGGCGGCTTGGCACTGCCTATGTAGTGGCAGCCTCGCTGAGCATTTTGTTGCTGTCAAAAAACCCTTATGGCGAGATTGGCTGGCTTGATATGCTGAAAGGGGATGTTATCGCAATCTCCGATTTCGATCTCGTACTGACGGCGTCAACGCTTACTCTCGTACTGGCAGTGCTCGGTCTGTTTCACAAGGAATTACTCATGGTATCGTTTGATCGCGAGTTGGCAATTATACTTCGCAAGAACGTTGTTTTTTGGGACATACTTCTCTATCTGCTAATCGGCCTTACCGTCTCTATGGCGGTGCTTAGTGTCGGGCCGCTAACCGCATTCGGGTTCCTGCTTATTCCGGCTCTGATGGCGCACCTGTTTGCACGCAATATGCGCCAGTTCACGGTATTGGCTTCTCTGACCGGTGGTGCGGTTGCATTCTTAGGTTTCTGGCTCTCCTATCAATATGACTTTCCCGTCGGCCCTACAGATGTCGTTGTCCTCGGCGTGCTTTACGCAATAGCATGGATTGTTGCCAGGGTCATTTAGGGGAAAACAGGGCTAAGATTACGACTACAGACATTCGGGCTTCTATGGCGGATTGCTCTTCAAAGAGCTGCTGGCATCATGCTTTGCGACTTCCAGCAAATTTACAAGCTGGTGCGATAAAATCGTAAGTTCCTCAAATAGTCTCTGTGCTCTCTCTTTTTCTCCATTACCGGATGCTGATATTATGTCACCTCCCAGCGCGTGAAGCTTCTTGTGAAGCTCATCTATAGCTGTAAAACTGGACAAATTTCCAAACAGTTTCATTCCCTTACCATAATACCACACGCCAAATTTACAAATGGTATAGTCTGAAAGCGTGGAATAGTTTCCCCCCTCCGGACAAAACTCGCTTAAACAATTATCGATTTTTGTAACCCATAGCATGTGGTCAACCTTTGCTAAATCGAACATCATTAATTCATAATCGCTCATCAGCACTTATATACCCTCCGGAAGCAATTGCACACTCATGATTACAATTGTACCACGTAGACACTCAAAAAGGGGAGAATCAAATCATATCAGCTAATACGGGCAGAGCCATTGCCGATATGATGCTGGCTTCTACAGTATGTCAGCGCAAGTACGCAAAGAACACGGCAAATATTACGACTATCTCGAAGACGCCCAAAGGGGCAATCTCAACATCACCAGGCATCTTGAGTGGTTTCTCGATTGTATGAATCGCGCTTTTGACAACGCGGAAACCATTTTGGGGATGTTTTGAAAAAAGCCCGCTTTTGGGAGCACAATCATGGAGAAACCTTTAATGACCGTCAACGCAATATCGTTAACCGGTTGCTGGACGGCTTTGAAGGCAAGCTGACTTCATCCAAATGGGCGAAAATCGCCAAATGCTCACATGTTCACGGATAAATTTTGTTGCTTTTGCGGAGAATATCCTTTATAATATCCGCATGAGAAGCGGAGATTATGACTGCATACATTCACGAATTACCTGACTGGCCTCATTTCCAGTGGGATGAAGGGCTGCTTGCCGGAAAGCTTGCCGCCGTGCGCTACCGGCAAGGACGAATGCTGGGCCGCCTTGAAAGTTTAGGTATCATGCTGCGCGAAGAGGCCATGCTGCGAACGCTGACGGAAGAGGTCATTAAGTCAAGCGAGATCGAAGGCGAAATCATGGAACGTGAACAGGTGCGCTCCTCGCTTGCCAGGCGCTTGGGAATGAACATTGGTGCGTTGACACAAGCGGATCGATATGTCGAAGGTGTCGTTGATATGGCCCTCGATGCAACGCAGAATTATAGAAGTCCTCTGACCGCCGAAAGGCTGTTCGGCTGGCACGCCGCATTGTTTCCAACCGGTTATAGCGATGTACACAAAATCACTGTCGGCAAATGGCGCACGGGGCCGATGCAGGTTGTCTCCGGCGCTGTAGGGCATGAACGCATTCATTTCGAGGCACCGGCAGCCGAAAGGCTTGACAAGGAAATGGCTGCATTTCTTAAATGGCTGAACGGCAAAGCAAAAGCCGATCCGGTTTTAAGAGCCGCTATTGCACATCTTTGGTTCGTCACCATTCACCCGTTTGAGGATGGCAACGGGCGTATTGGCAGAGCCATTGCCGATATGATGCTGGCGCGGTCAGAACAAACCACCCAGCGCTTCTACAGTATGTCAGCGCAAGTACGCAAAGAACGCGGCAAATATTACGACTATCTCGAAGACGCCCAAAGGGGCAATCTCAACATCACCAGGCATCTTGAGTGGTTTCTCGATTGTATGAATCGCGCTTTTGACAACGCGGAAACCATTTTGGGGGATGTTTTGAAAAAAGCCCGCTTTTGGGAGCACAATCATGGAGAAACCTTTAATGACCGTCAACGCAATATCGTTAACCGGCTGCTGGACGGCTTTGAAGGCAAGCTGACTTCATCCAAATGGGCGAAAATCGCCAAATGCTCACAGGACACCGCAGGGCGGGATATTGACGATCTTATCGAACGCCACATCCTGAAAAAAGATGCCGCCGGAGGCCGCAGCACCAGCTACTCGTTGGTGGAAGATAAAGACGAATGACGCACGCGTTCTTAACTAAGGAAGGTTGCAGCGCCTTGTTGTCTGACACCAGACAAAAAGAATCCTAATTGTATAGTTTGCCATGTGCCCATTGTCATAATTGAGATGTGTCCCTGAATTCTCACACTGAATTCTCAATTATAAATCATTTCCCTTTCGCTTCGTGCTCGGTAGGATTATCAATAAAAAGAAAATCAAAAAACCTTATTGCACTTTTATGAAGCGAATAAGAGCCTCTTTTATAGTTGCGAGTTCCAATGTCGGGGTCAAATAGCAGTCCGCTTGAAATTAATTCTGAACAAAACACCTCACAATCATATAAATCTATGCTAAGTTTATTTGATATATTTTCAGATGTCAAAATAATTGATTTATTAGCATTAATGAAATCATCACTCATCTCGTTTCGAAACAGATTTAGTATAGCAATATGTATCATTGATAGGTTATCAACTAAATGTATAAAGCGTTCCTTGCGATATTCCTGAGAATACTTCTTTAAACAAGAGGATGTTAAGATGTTTGCAAATAGTTCTATTTTACCTTTTTCATGTACCTTACGTATGGCTTCTATTATACTGATTAATAGTGCTTCGAATTCATCACTATTTACAAATTTCTTGTCCATTTTATCTTCATCGCAACGGTTAAAATTCTCATGAAGGTTATCCAATAATAAACCTACTTTTTCTTGCCACCTTTTGCTTGAATCTCCGGAAAAAGTAGCATCCAATACCCCCCCTATAACAGGTATCGCTGTGATAAGACCCCGTAAAATAGTGTTATTAGCATACTTATCGGCTATCTCTTCTATCGGTTTAATATCCATTTAATCCTCCTTAGCCTTTCTCAAGTAAACTTTCAAACTTGCTAAATCTATTGAAAACCCTATCGAAGCATACTTCAGGGAATGAATCATAATTGCTTCCTGTAGTCCTTTTTTCAAATAAAGCTAACTCACAGGCAAGGTTATCAGCCATTTCCAGCAGTTCTCTTAAATTGCCATACCATTTATGGCTCAAAATACTTTCGACTTGAAACTCTGAGAGCTTAGGGGTTGACTTAACCTCAAACTTCACCAAGGCAATATTTAATGCAGCCACGAAAAGCTCCTTAAACTTGTCGGGCTTAGACCGCATGTTTCTTAATGGACTTATTTCAACCCTTATATCAAATCTCCAGAATAGGTCTTTAATAAATGTGTCATCCTTCATCTTTTTGTAAATGGATTCCGTTGCTGTCGCAACAACGAGCCCGTCCCATCTAATCGCTGTTAATTCACGAGATAAGCGTATTTCGCCTTGAGGTTTGTCCAAGAGTCTTAAAAGACCGCCCTGTGCATCCAGTTGAGATTTTTCGATTTCATCTAATAGTAACGCTTTAGTTTTTAAAATTAATGGCCGTTCCTCTTTCTCGGCTGAAAACAAATCATCGTAAATGTTCTGCCATGACTTCCCAGCACAATTAATTGGAACTAGATATTCACCAAGACTCTTCAAATACAGTTTTGCAATTGCTTCTTTTCCCGTACCGCTTTCTCCAACAAGAAGAATGTTAAATGATGTGTAACCGTTCACCCGCTATTATAATGCTTGTGGAATCATTGGTATAGCAATGCCTTTACGATATGCTTCAACAACCGCAGCAAGGTAGTTCCACGTACTAATTTTTCTAATTTTGCATGTTCCGGCAACTGTACGAAGATATGCCGTCGTCTTCACTCCAGCATCTGATTGACTGCCAAAATTTATTTTTCTTGAAATAACCAATAGGCGCAAAAACCTCTCAGCAATGTTATTGGTTGGCTCTATTCCTTCTACTTCTGTAAAGTATACCACTGCTTCCCATCCATCAAGTATCAATTTGCACAGATTCCTTACTTGTTTGTTATCGTTATCTTTATTATAAGTACAGATAATCTTTAAGCGTGCTTTACATTCGTCCATTTCGGGCGTTTTACTCCTGCCCTTTCTCCATAACGCAATCATCAGCTTCAGCTCTCTCTTCAAAAGATACCCAACCGCCTGAACCAACTTGTCATCATCTTCAATCAATCCCTTCGCCTTCCTGATTATGTGCGCTAAGCAAGTTTGCCATTTCTTTGCATAATTGCGATACACATTATAATAGTCCGATATGATTATCCCAGAAAAACTTTCACCA
>JADFYO010000080.1 GCA_015233015.1 Nitrospirota bacterium
AGCGTCCCTTGTGCCATAATATATTCACCTCGTTGGTGTTAGTTTTTTGTTCCACAAACTTATTCTAACATCCCGTTCCCACGGGTAACAACGAGGTTCCCTTCTTTTTTTGATGGTGAATCAGGGTCCGCCCCTTTTTTATGGGCGCGATGTTTACTTTGCCAATCGTTGTTGGTTAATATAAATGTAATAAAGGGGACAGGAGAATTGCTTTATGCTGGAAATAGTAAAAAAATACGTCGTAGATGAGAATAACAACCGGTTGGCAGTTGAAATTGATGTTGAGACATTCAGAAAGATTGAAGAGATATTAGAGGACTACGGACTTTACCACCTGATAATTGAGGACAAGGATACGGAATCTCTTACGCCTGAACAGGCAAAAGAATATTATCAGTCATTGTCAAAATAGAGTACCCCTTCTCTTCTTTGTGGCACACCCCCTAATCAGCTGTTTACTTTGCCAATCGTTGTTGGTTAATATATGTATGGTTTTGCAGGAGGCAATTTTTGGAAGAGAAGTATAACCCTATTGAAATAGAGAAGAGGTGGCAGAAACATTGGCTGGATAGCGCGGCTGATGCAACCGCCAGAGATGCGTCTAAACCGAAATTCTACTGTCTCGAGATGTTCCCCTATCCCTCCGGCAAGATTCACATGGGACATATCAGAAACTATGTCATCGGCGATGTCATAACGCGCTATAAGAGGATGAGGGGATTCAATGTGCTTCATCCAATGGGCTGGGACGCCTTTGGGCTGCCCGCCGAAAATGCCGCCATCTTAAACGGTACTCCCGCCTCCAAATGGACGCTCGATAATATCGCCTACATGAAACGGCAAATCGCAAAGATCGGCTGCAGCTATGACTGGGAGCGCGAGCTTGCTACCTGCACGCCGCAGTACTATAAATGGAACCAGTGGTTTTTCATCAAAATGTTTGAACGCGGCCTTGCTTACAAGAAAAACTCATCGGTCAACTGGTGCGCCCAATGCCAGACCGTTCTTGCCAACGAGCAGGTCATCGAGGACAAGTGCTGGCGCTGTGACAGTACCGTAACCAAAAAAGAACTTGACCAGTGGTTTTTCAGGATAACCGCATATGCCGAAGAGCTGCTTGCGGGGTGCGACACGCTCGCAGGCTGGCCTGAACATGTGGTTTCGATGCAGAAAAACTGGATAGGTAAGAGCACGGGGGCAGAGCTGGACTTCCCCATTGAAAACTCCGATATAAAGATAAGGATATTCACGACCCGCCCCGATACCCTATTCGGCGCCACATTCGTGTGCCTTTCCCCTGCACATCCCCTTGCCCCGATACTTGCCGGGGATAAGGAAAGATTAAGCGGCATCAGGGCGCAATACGATAAACAAGACGCCGCAACTGCCCAAACCACGCTGGGCATGTTCACAGGCAAATATGCCGTAAATCCTATGAACGGTGAGCGCGTTCCTATCTTTGTAGCCGCATTCGTGCTGATGGAATACGGCACGGGCGCTATCATGTCCGTACCGGCACACGACAGCAGGGATT
The DNA here is from genome assembly GCA_015233015.1 of Nitrospirota bacterium. Classification (GTDB taxonomy): domain Bacteria; phylum Nitrospirota; class Thermodesulfovibrionia; order Thermodesulfovibrionales; family Magnetobacteriaceae; genus Magnetominusculus. The sequence goes on from JADFYO010000080.1 coordinate 1,535, forward strand.
TCGAGTTTGCTAAGGCGCATAATCTGCCAATCATTCAGGTAATCACCGGCGAAAACGGCGCTTCCGAACCTCTCGAAGAGGCATACGAAGGCGCAGGTACACTCATCAACTCAGGGGATTTCACCGGCCTCCATAACAAAGAGGCCATCTTAAAGATAAACGAATATATTGAAAAAAATGGCATCGGTGTCGCCGCTGTCAAATACAAACTCCGAGATTGGGGTATATCGAGGCAGCGCTACTGGGGCACACCAATACCAATTATATACTGCAAGGAGTGCGGCGCAGTACCTGTCTCTGAAGGCGAACTGCCTGTTATTCTCCCCGAAGACATTGAGTTAAAGGGCGTGGGAGGGTCGCCGCTTGCCGCAGTTGATAGTTTTGTATCGGCAAAGTGCCCGCGATGTCACAGGCCGGCCACGCGCGACACAGACACGATGGACACATTTGTTGATTCGTCGTGGTACTTCGTTCGCTATTGCTCAAAGATGACAGAACCCGCCCTCGATAAGTCAAACATAGAGCATTTTCTGCCCGTTGACCAATATATCGGCGGAGTGGAACACGCAGTGCTTCACCTGTTATATTCGAGATTCTTTACACGCGTACTAAGAGATTTGAATATTGTCGCCGTGGATGAACCATTCACAAGGCTGCTGACGCAGGGCATGGTCTGCAAGGAGACATGGAAATGCCCTGAGCACGGGTGGCTTTTCCCGGAAGAGGCACAGGGCGGCAAGTGCAGCCTGTGCAAGCAGCCCGTTGTTCGCGGCAGGGTCGAGAAGATGTCAAAATCGAAAAAGAATGTCGTCACCCCGGATGATCTGACTGAACGCTACGGCGCCGATACGGCGCGCGTGTTTTCCCTGTTTGCAGCACCTCCGGAGAAAGATATTGACTGGTCAGACCAGGGCGTCGAAGGCTCATACCGCTTCTTAAACAGGCTCTGGACTTTGATTTATTCAAACATTGAAAAATTAAAGATGCACAAGCGCACAGGCAGCTCAGGCGGCCCGCTGATAAGAAAGACCCATCAGACAATTAACAAGGTCACGCAGTCCATCGAGCGCGACTACCACTTTAATACGGCAATAGCTGCGCTGATGGAACTACTCAACGAGGCAAGCTCGTTTCGGCCCTCAAGTGACGAAGACTATGCCGCGCTTTGCTTCGCGGTTCACTCGATGCTCCTGCTGCTCAGCCCCTTCGCGCCCCATGTATGCGAGGAGCTGTGGCAGGCCATTGGAGAAAAGAAATCGGTATTCCATCACCCGTGGCCTGAGTGGGACGAAGAGGCCGCTAAAGAAGAGGAAATCGAACTGGTCATACAAATCGACGGCAAGGTCAGGGCAAAAGAGACCATCTCCGCTGCGCTTAGCGACAATGACAAAAAGGCAATCGCCCTCGATAACAAAAAAATAGTGGAACTAACAACCGGTAAACAGGTAAAGCAGGTAATCGTCGTAAGAGGGAAGCTCGTCAGTATCGTGCTTGAAAAATAATGAGGATTACAATGAAACTGAAAATAAATTATATGTTGCTTGCGGCCGCGCTGCTTTTAATCTCCGGCTGCGGATATACGCTTGTCACAAAGGCAGACAGGCCTTACACCTCTGTCCGCATTGGGAAGATTCTCAATACCACCTCCACACCAAAACTACAGGATATGCTCTATGAGGCCCTCGCCGCTGAGTTTATGAAACGCGGCGTAACCATCTCAGACAGCGCAGACTATTCCCTCGAAGGGAAAATATACTACTACCAATTAATGGCCGTGGCCGCTAAAAACACCTATGCCGCAGAATATGAAATAACCATCAACGGCACGTTTAAACTTAAAGACAAAAACGATAATGTAACAAAAGAGATAAAGGACATTTCCTCACCGTTTATCCAGTCGTTCGAAAGCCAGGATTGGGTCAATTCGATAGTAGCGTCGCAGGAGCAGCAAAACGAGGCGGCCATGCAGTCATTGGCGGTTTATCTGGTCAATGAACTGATGTTTCCATTAAAAGAACAGAAACCAGACGCCCCCAAATGAGCCTTTCACATCTTGAAGATGAACTAAAGAATGGCCTACCATCCCCCGTATATCTCCTGAATTATAAGGATTACTTTTATCTGGTGTATGCCCTTAAGATGCTCGGAGACAGTGTCGACGAAGGAGACCGGACATTTAATTTTGACGTTTACGACCTCGACGCTGGCGACGAACAGGCGTCGATGGCAGAGATAATAGACACGCTTAACATGGCCTCCCTTTTTGCCGGCCGCCGGTTTGTCTGTATAAAGAATTTTCAAAAGATACTGAAGGGCGACACTGCCCGTCTGGCTAAATATGTGGAAAACCCTTCGTCAACATCAGTCCTGCTTCTGTTTAACCAGCTGAAAGAGAAAGATAAAAGAGACCAATCTCCCGACAAATCTCTTCAGGCAAAGCCCATCACTCTGGATTTTAACGAACGGGAGCTGTTCAGCTGGGCGCAAAAAAAGATCGTCTCCTATGGATGCAGCATCACAATGGAAGCACTCAAATTTCTCAAAGAAATCTGCGGGGATTCAATCTCTAAATTTACTAATGAACTTGATAAGCTCACCCTGCTTGGCAAGAAAAAAATAGATACGGCGGACGCGGCGGAGGCCGTGTTTGGCTCGAAGGGGTTTACGATTTTTCAGGTAGCTGAGGCAATCATCAGGGGCGATAAGTCTAATGCCATCAAAATGTACGTAGAAATCAGGGATGGTCTGGACGAGATAATGGCACTTGGGGCGCTTAACTATAAATTGGAAAAATCAATCAAGACAGGCTCTCCGGCCTTCCTGAAATCCTATGAATACCTCAACGAGGCAAACAAAAACCTTAGAGGAGCAAACCAGAAATATCCCCTCGAGTTTCTCATATACAATCTGACCAGCATATTCGGCAGTCCGCCAAGCCGCTGAAGGAGCCGGCCTTTGTACCAGACCGCCCTTAAAATAATCGGCGATATGCCTGAGAATAACAGACAACCGCTGATTGACATCCTGTCGTCGGATTTATCGCCTGCTGAATTTAACGCGGCCTTATCATCTCATGGCAAAACAATAGACTTATATAAATACCGCCGCGAAATCGCTGAAGCGCTCATCGAAGCAACCGGCATATGCGACGCGGTGCCTGAAGCGTACAAAGATTTCAGAGATGTCGTCTATGACGGCGCCCTTTTTATACTTACCGGTATATCGCAGGCTCGCCTCCTTCGCATAATTAACGGGCAGTTTCTCACCGGCACCGGCGCCTCCGCCGGAGAGAGGCTCATCGCCCTTGTCAGGGATATTCCCATGCTCTATAAACTCGGGCAGATAATGGCCAGAAACCCACACATCGAAGAGGGTTTCAGGCGCTGGCTTACCATGCTCGAAGGCGGCCTTATTCATATTGATATTTCCACAATAAAAGGCATTATAGAGGATGAGGTTGGGGCAGAGCTGAAAGTTCACGCCGTAGAACTCTCAAACAGTGTAATGTCTGAGGCCAGCGTTTCCTCTGTGGTTTCATTTCAATGGCGGGAGAATGCTTTGATCGGCACGGGGGTGTTTAAGGTCATCAAGCCAGATGTCCCGGGCTTTCTCGACGAGGATTTGAAATTGCTCGACGCCCTGGCTGCGCTCTATACCAAAAACAGGAATAAGTACGCGATTGGAGATTTTGAGTTCATAGACACGTTTGATGATGTGAAGTATGCCCTGTCAAAGGAAGTAGATTTACGAAACGAGCAGCACCATATGACGCTGGCGCGTGAGTTTTACAGGGATAACCGGAGGATTATAGTGCCACGCCCACTTCCCTTCTCTACGGCGAAGGTGACGGCCATGAGCTTTATCGACGGGGAGAAAATAAGCGGCTCTAACCAGAAGACCTGTGCCGAAGAGTTATTTAACGCCCTCGTCTCTGCCTGCATCTTCAGCGAGGACGAAGATGCGCTATTCCACGGTGACCCTCACGCGGGAAATATCCTTATCGTAAAAGACGCCCATATGGGATTTCGTATCGCCCTTATCGACTGGAGCCAGGCGGGAACACTCACAAAGTCCGCACGCGCCGCTGTGTTAAAACTTGCCGCAGGAATAATTACAAATAACCACAGCGTAATCATGGATGCAGTTAATTCCCTCGCTGAAGGCGGCGCTGACACATCAGAGCTGTCAAAAATCAAAGACAACAAAACCCCCGCGGGAATGATAACCGGCGTGTTAAATCTCCTTGACCATCTTGCGCTCAGGGGTATCAAGTTTCCTGCCGATTTACTGCTGTTTCGAAAGGCATTTTTCACCCTCAACGGCGTCCTCTTATCTATTGACCCGGAATTTGACCATGACGCCTGCCTTATGAATTATATGCTCAGACTTTTTGCAGAGGAGATGCCACAGCGCTGGGCTAATTCGTTTTTCCCTTATCTCGACAGCCCGTTTAACTACCGGAGCCTGATGTCCAACGCCGATATATTCATGTTCGGCATCAAACTATTTTATAGCCCGACGCTATAACTGCCTCTTCGACAGCCTTTTGAGTTGTCTTTGCGTCATTTATCTTTACGACTGCACTGCCAACCTCGACGGCTGATTTCTCCACCCCTTCAACGGCGTCTATCGCCTTTTTTACCCTCGACACACAATGTTGACAGCTCATTCCGTCAATGGTTAATTTTATTTCTGACATTTTTAACCTCCTTACTAAGAAATGATTAACGACGAAGGGGGATAATCCCCCTTCACCCCTGTTTCTCGCATATGCTTTATCATTGAATTTAGGCTGCCGCTCGTTGGCGGCTTCGGTACTCCGGCTTAAGGCTCAATCTGCCGGCTTCTCATCGGGGACATTCAAGCGAATATATAGCTCCCTAAGCTGTTTCTTATCCACATGAGACGGCGCCCCGCTTAGTGGACAGGCCGCTTTTTGCGTCTTTGGAAAGGCAATTACGTCTCGTATAGACTGCGCCCCTGTCATGAGCATCACAAGGCGGTCAAGCCCTATGGCAAGCCCCCCGTGCGGCGGCGCCCCATACTTCAGCGCCTCAAGCAGGAAGCCAAACCGCTCTTCAGCCTCGGCTTCGGCCATACCAATTAGTTTCAACACCTGTTTTTGCAGCTCAGAATTATGAATACGAATACTCCCGCCGCCTATCTCGCTGCCGTTTAATACAAGATCATAGGCCTTCGATTTCAGTTTTGAGAGGTCTATATTGCTGCCTCCCATGATATGAGCAATATCCTCGTCTGTCGGAGATGTAAACGGGTGGTGGATTGCCTGAAATCTGGCGTCCTCCTCGTTCCACTCAAACAGGGGGAAGTCTGTTATCCAGACGAACTTGTCATTGGAGGGAATAATATTTTGCTTTTTTGCAATGTCAAGGCGCATACGGCTTAGTACGTCATTGACTACGTGCTCTTTATCTGCCACAAAGAGCATCATATCGCCTGGGGCGGCGTCAAGCCTGTCAGCCATTTGCCGCACTACATCTTCAGGGAAGAATTTTAATATAGGAGACTCAAACGTGTCCTTTACCTTTATCCATGCGAGGCCCTTAGCGCCTAGTGCCTGAGCGTCTGCCGTCAACAAATCTATCTCACGCCGCGACAATCCCGCCATGTTCTTTCCAAGCAGTCCCTTTACGCGTCCGCCTGAGGAGAGCGCGTCAAGAAATACCTTAAACGAACTCAGGGACGCGAGATCGGCCATGTCCTTCAGCTCAAGTCCAAACCGCATATCGGGTTTATCGTTGCCGAAGCGCTCCATCGCCTCATCATACGGCAGCCTCTCGATAGGAGTGGGCAGTTCTTCGCCTTTTATATACTTAAATATATTCTTTATCAGACCTTCTACCAATATGATTACGTCGTCAACTCCGGCATAAGACATCTCCATGTCGATTTGTGTGAATTCCGGCTGCCTGTCCGCCCGTAAGTCCTCGTCGCGAAAACACCTTACGATTTGATAATACCTCTCCATGCCGCCTACCATCAGGAGCTGCTTAAATAGCTGAGGCGATTGCGGGAGGGCATAAAAACAGCCAGGGGCCATACGGGATGGCACAAGGTAGTCGCGCGCCCCCTCCGGCGTTGATTTCGTCAGCACGGGGGTTTCTATCTCTAAAAAATCCATATCGTCAAGATAGTCCCTGACGGCCTTGCATGTCTTGTGGCGGGTGACCATGTTTTTCAACATTTCAGGTCTGCGAAGGTCAAGGTAACGGTATTTAAGACGATTGGCCTCGGATATCTCTATGTGCTCGTCAAGCTGAAAAGGCAGGGCGTCTGATTCGCTTAATATCTTAAGCTCCTTTACATAGACCTCGACGCCGCCGGTTGCAATGTCTGGATTTTCGGTGCCTTCAGGCCTTATGCGAACATCGCCCTTGATGGTGATTACGTATTCGGCCTTCAGCTTATGTTGGGCCACAAAAAAGCTCGGTACTGGCAGTTCGCTGACCTTTCCTGTGTCACCATGGCTGAATACCAGCTGTGCAACGCCCGTTCTGTCTCTCAAATCACAAAAAATCAGCCCGCCGTGGTCGCGGCTTCGAAATACCCACCCGCTCATCGTTACTTCTTTTCCCGCATATGTTACATCTATCTCTCCACAGCCTATGTCACGGTATTTATTGTTGATGCGGTGCATCTGCCCTCCCATCGTTTACGCCAACCTCTCTGAATAATGAATGCAGCTCTGCCTGCGTCAGATATGCCCACTGTCCGGGCTTGAGGTTTCCCAACGTGATACCATTAATAGCAACCCGCTTTAGTTTTGCCACGGGGTGTTTTACATAGGTAAACATGCGGCGTATCTGGCGTTTTCTCCCTTCGTATATAGTTGTCTCAAGCCATGTGTTTGACACGGTGTCCTTACTTTTTAATCGTTTTATCTCTGCCGGCAGAGTAACGCCGTCTTCAAGCCTCACGCCGCGGCGGAGCTTATCCAAATCGGCCTCCGAAATATCCCCCTTTACTTTCACCTGATATGTCTTAGGTATCTTCTTCGCTGGATGGAGGATATGAAAGGCAAGGCCGCCGTCGTTAGTCAGCAGCAATAACCCCTCCGTATGATAGTCAAGCCTTCCAACGGGATATACGCGCTGCCCTACGCCGCCGATATAATCGGCCACGGTTGAACGGCCTTCGGGGTCTGTCAATGTGGTTACGACCTCGTCGGGTTTGTTGAATTTGATATAGACGCGCTTCTGGCCGATTTTCGGATTGAGGAGTTTGCCGTCTATTTTTATATGGTCTCTTTCGGCGTCCGCCTTCATCCCGATAACGGCGGGCTTGCCGTTTACTGTAACGCGGCTCTCGAGGATCATCTCCTCAGCCTTTCGCCTCGAGGTAATCCCCGAAGACGCAATTATTTTCTGTAGTCTCTCTTCCATAGGACCGAAATTGTAACATAATTTTAATACAAAAAGATAATGCCGCGTTCCACATCCAATCCTTGACAAAATTATTGCCGCGCTATATACTATGTAATCTGCGTATGGGTATAAATCAGTGCAATAAATATAACTAAAGGAGGTAACAGGGAATGGATTTAGCTGGAAAAAATGTAGTAATAACAGGCGGCGGCAGAGGTATGGGCAAAAAGTTTGCCGTGGATATGAAAAACGCGGGGGCCAAGCCCTTTGTTGTGGACGTGATACAGGAAAACCTTGACGCCCTTAAGGCAGAAACAGGCATAGACGGCAAGATACTGGACGTTACGAAGGAATCGGAAGTCGAGGCATTTTTCAACGCCTACACCGACGAACACGGCGCGGCAGACGTATTAGTCAACAACGCCGGTATAACCGCCGACGCGCTTTTCATCAAGAAAAAGGGCGAAGAGATAATCAAGTTTCCAATGTCAAACTGGGAAAAGGTTATAAACGTAAACCTTACCGGCGTATTTCTCTGCGCGCGTGAGGCGGCCTATCACATGGTAAAAAGCGGTAAAAAGGGCGTTATCGTAAATATTTCTTCAATAAGCCGCTCAGGAAACCTCGGCCAAACCAACTACGCGGCAACCAAATCGGCCGTCGATTCCATGACCGTCGTTTGGGGTAAGGAACTCACCAAATACGGCATCAGGGTCGGAGCAATAGCCCCAGGCTATATCAACACCGAGATGGTGGCAAAGATCCGCCAGGACATGCTCGATAAAATAATAGCGAATATCCCCGTAGGCAGACTTGGAGAGATGGAAGAGATCTCAAAGGCGGTCAGGTTCATCGTAGAAAACGATTTCTTCACCGGCAGGGTAATAGAAGTTGACGGCGGTATGAGAATATAAGACACGTGAGGCAAATGTTTTTCAGAAAATCCGGCATTTAATACGAATGCCGGATTTTTTTTTACTACATCCGCAGATATCCGAATGAACACAATAGAGCTATATAAAGAATTACCTAAGACAAACTGTGCCGCGTGCGGACAAAAGACCTGCATGGCCTTTGCCCTTGCCGTTATAAAGGGGAGCGCCGAGCTTGATACGTGTCCGCATCTGAACAAAAAACAGCTCGATAAGTTGTCCGGCAGCGTAGTAAAACTCGATATTACAGAGGCCATGTTCAATAAGTTAAAAGAGGAAACCGGCAGGCTCGACCTGAGGAAAGCCGCGGCGGCAGTCGGCGCGGCAGTCACAGACAAAGGCATAGTAATAAGATGCCTCGGCAGGGATTTCACGGTAAAATACGACGGCAGCGTTGAGGCTGCCGGTACAGTCAGCCTTTGGATTAAGATCCTTCTTCTTATTTATATTAAAACGGGAGACGTCTCTGAGCTGACAAATGACTGGCTGACAAACGATTGGGTCTCGTTTGACCGGCTGAAGATGGGAATAGTGAAAATCAGCGCATTTAAGAAAGAATGTGAACTGCCGCTTACCGAAATGTTTATAAGAGATTATGAGGCGGCGGCCAGTGCGATTATTGCCCTCGGCGCTGTGGAAGCCGCAGGACAGCCGTCCAACGCGGCGTGGGAAATTGACCTCCTGCCTAAAATCCCAATCCTTATACTGTACTGGCGAGGAGACGATGAATTCCCCCCTGAAATAAAGGTGCTGTTTGACAGTACCGCAGACAGATATCTGGACATAGAATCCCTCGTATTCCTGCTGCGGGAACTGACCATTACATTAAGCGAACATTCTGCCTTAACAATTTAATCTGTGAAGAGCAGAGGGAAATTATTTTTAAAAATATAGTATAATCAGAGAACAAACACTCAGTTTCTGAGACGCGTTAACTGTCGGGAAGGAGGGCATGATGGCAAAACACATGTATGGCTCATTTGAGGATTTAATTGAGCTTGCCAGTAAATTTGTAGAACAGCAGGGCGGCAAGTGGGACCACACAGCTTGGCTGGAGTTTTTGTCCAATATCCAGAAAAAGGGTTTTTACCTATCCAATGATATGCAGTCTTATCTGGGCTCAATGCTTGAGTCCATGAAGAAACTATACACATCGGTATCGAGCACAACCGAGATTCAAAACATTATGCTGGGCATATCGGAAAACACGATTAACTTCATCAAGAAGACGCAAGGCACATGGGACCACACAGGATGGGAACTATTCATTAAAGATCTGCAAAAAGGCGGGCTTTCTCTGACAGAAGAGACCACTACGTACCTTGGCGGCATGCTTGAAGCCGCAAGGGAACTCTATACCTTTCCAATAAAAGTCCCGGGAAAGGGCGGCAAATAGCCGGGGACTCAGACTTGAAGCGCCGCTAACTCAACACCACCGATGGGGAGACCTGAAAAATGGAAGAGTTTAGGTACAAAGAGTACACAAAGGAAGAAAGCACGATATACGATGCCGCTATGGAGAAATTGAAAAAGTCCATGGCAGAGGGCATTACCCTCGATGACGCCGTTTCGCGTCTCGATATAGCCGACGCGGAGCTAAAAAGACTCATAACCGAAGATTTTTTAAAGATCTTCATAGTACAGTTACACTATGAAAAGGGGATTGCTATAAAGGATGTGGCAAGCACTCTGGGCATAACCTATGAGCGCGTCCTGGAGGCTCAAAAGGCGATGCTGCAAGACATACAGTTGACTTCGATAGCCGAATATCACAAGGGCCTATCAAAGGGTCAGGCCTGATCTCGCCTGAGATGATATAATGCCCGACTGTGATTATGTAATAAGCGGCGGCTATGTGTTGACAATGGTTGACAGCGTACCTCCACTAAGACACGGTGCCGTTGCGGTCAACGCTGGAAAAATCATTGACATTGGCGATGAAAAGACAATCGCCGGGAGATACAATCCAAAGACGGTAATAGGCGGCAGCAACAAGGCGGTACTGCCCGGACTTGTCAACGCCCACACCCATGCGGCGATGGTGTATTTCCGCGGCATTGCAGACGACCTGCCGCTCAAGGAATGGCTTGAGGAGCATATCTGGCCTGCCGAGAGGAAGTGGTTGAGCGACGAGTTCGTCGGTGACGCAACAGAACTGGCCTGCTGCGAGATGCTCAAGGCCGGTGTTACCACATTTAACGATATGTACTTTTTTGGGGGGAGCAGCGCCCGTGCGGCAAAGAGGATGGGCATGAGGGCGGTGCTTGGCGCGGGAGTGTTGGATTTCCCCACTGCGGCGGCCCATAATGCCAATGAGTACATAGCAAAGGCGGAGCAATTCATAAAAGATTGGCTTGGCGACGAGTTAATCACACCATCGATAGCGCCTCATGCCCCGTATACGTGCAGTCCTGAGACCTATATGAAGGCAAAACGGACGGCACGGCGCTATGGGGTACCACTGCATACGCATCTTTCGGAGACACAGTTTGAAGTGGGCGATATAAAAAAGAAATACGGCAAGCCCCCCGTTGAGCTGCTCGATGAAATTGGGTTTCTCGATGAAACTGTCGTGGCGGCGCACTGCGTATGGGTTAATACGAAAGAAATCGGGATACTGGCAAAGAGAGGCGTAGGGGTTGCGCACTGCATAGAGAGCAACTTAAAATTGGCCTCCGGCATCGCCCCCGTGGTTTCGATGCTCAATAGCGGGGTAAACGTGGCGTTGGGGTCAGACGGTGCGGCAAGCAACAACGACCTCGACATATTTAGTGAGATGGCCTTCAGTGCACGCGTTCACAAGTCGATGAGCGGAGACCCGACGGCGATAAACGCCTTCAGTGCCCTCTCGATGGCAACATCAACCGGCGCGCACGTACTAGGAATGGGTAATAAAACCGGCACACTCGAAATAGGAAAATCAGCCGACATAATAATCGTAGATTTAAATAAACCTCATCTGACGCCGTTTTACGACATTTATTCATTAATAGTGTATTCAATGAGATCCCCTGACGTGGAGTCCGTAATGGTAAACGGCAGACTGGTAGTTGACGGCTACAAGTTCATCCCAAAGGACGAACAGGAAATCATGGACAAGGCCGTATGGTGGAAGGAGAAGATAGCAGGGCAATCGTAAAAGGCCGACAGGCTGTCCTCTACACCGGTTCCTCTAAACGAATAGTTCCCTTTTCAAAATTACCATTATTATGCCTTTTTAAGAATTTCTGAAATACTGTTCTTTTGTGATAGTTTTTTGAAGTAGGGGTAGTTACCTTTGTTAATACTATTCTTGCGTTGATTTTGCAGTCAGTTAATTTATCTGATAATAACTTTATGGATTGAGTTATCTGCTCTATAGCATGAGAAAGATTCTTTCCTTTAAGTTCCACGCAATATGCCACATTGTCTTCACAATTAATTACCAGGTAATCGCATCTCATTCCCTCGGTAACGAGACAGCCATCGACATCAATTTTGCAAATATATTTTTCTGGTTCATTAGTAAGCGTATATTTAGATCTTTTTTGCTCGACGACGATTATCTTGCGATTGTCGCATTTAGAGCACTTATGGCTTTTGAATGTGTCGCAGCTCATCACTCTGGGTCAATATCGAATAGTTTGCTATACACATCATCAATAATCTCGGAGGCGCTGTCAATAGCTTCTGTCTTTATCATCTGAAACTCTTCGTCAATAATCGATTTGATGCCTCCCTTATCAACAAAGTAGGCAGATAACCTGTCAGGATTAATCCACAGTTGTCTATTGACGATGTCACTGACATTGGGCACCCCTTTTTTATCGACGTTATACGCATAGAGCAAATTATTAAACGAAGACATGATATAAGGGCTGTGTGTGGTTATGATTATCTGGTTGTTCTTCAAATTAGACAGCAGACAAATCAAATCAATAATGTCTTTTTGCGTCTCAGGATAAAGATGCGCCTCCGGTTCTTCAATCATCACAAAGAAATCTTTTTTTTCCTGTATGATTAGAAATATAAGCAATAATATCCACATTGCCTCTTGTTGACCAGATGAGGCATAAGTTAGTTTTGTATAGCCTGTTTTACTAAAGTATAGTCTATCTTCATCATCTTCAAACCGATACGACGCTTTCAGTATCTTTGAAATAATATGTTCTGCTGCTTGTGTCAATTGAGTTTTTTTGCGCACGAGGTCGGTCAGACTTTGAGAGAAGATATGTTTTGAATCGTTTATTATTTTTGTAAATGAAACCATCCCATAATCTAGCTTCATAAGATCAATGAACTTTATTTGGTCAGAAAGCGTTGCAAAGAGACTCCTTCCAGCAGGGATAAATATTACATCTCTTTCGTCCGAAAACAATTCATTGGATAATCCCTCAATTTCTGTTAGAAAAATCTTTTTTTCTGATTCGGAGGGATGTCTTGATAAAAATAGTTCTACTCGGTTAATAATTTCCGATAATTTCTGGCTAAATATCTCGCTGAAATGCTGAACACTATCTATTCCATTAATAGTTATTTCTATGGAAACACCTTCTTTGTATTCATACTTGAGATATGTATTGGATAGATGCTGTGTCTGCCCCCAAGTAGCCACAAATTTTGCAACCATTATTGTTGCAAACATATCTATTGGTGTTCCGAGGTTTTGTTTTCCAAAAATACTGAAAATATATCTAATCAACTCATCTTTTAACGACTTAAAGAAATACACCGCCTTGCTGATAGTGCTTTTACCGCTTGCCTGCGGGCCGATGAAGATCATTATGTCGTTGATTTCTAAATCAACCTCTTCTATTGGCCCGAAATTCTTTATTATTAATCTCTGCATAGTTTTAAGCCTTTCTGCATTATTTTCATACTATTGCCACCTCAAGCGGTATTGAGTGTACTTCTTGTGGGTTATCTTGTTTTAGATAATTCAGTTTCTCAAAGCCTATTATATCACCGCTTGCGTCTTTCTTTATTATAATGCCGCCGCCTATTTCCTCATTTACACATGGTTTTGGCGCACCGAACCATACATCTAAAGTATTACCAGCTTTATCATAAGTTATGGTTATCTTTTCCATATATTGCCGCCTCACAAGTGTACTTATAGCAGTAAGCGTCAAGAAAACCGCATCTTTACAAGAGAAAAGTTAGCTGTCATAATGAGCCGAAAGAAGGAGGTTCATGATGACGAGCAAAGGGAAGAAGGGATCAGTCTCAAAGGTATCGGGCAATTGG
>JADFYO010000081.1 GCA_015233015.1 Nitrospirota bacterium
ATTCTCCTTTATTTTGACCTTCTCCCATTGGGTGTGTTCTCCTTCTTCTCTTTTTTGACATAACTCCTTGTCTTATATATTATTTTTATCCCACTTCATAATTCAACTGCTTTTTCTAGGTTTAAAGATACATGGGACCAGAAAGAAAAAACCGGGGATGCTCGTGCTTAGATAAGCTCAAAACGGAAATATCGCGAGGCAAGTTCACTTACGCGAAATTATCGCCATGAGGTTACCCTCGCTGACCTTGCCAAATACCCCTATAACGGTGTCTTCCATCGGGATTAATGACCACTGCCCCTCGTATTTGTCGTCTATTTTATAAAGCCGCTTCCCGCCGCGCTCTACTACGGTGTAGGGCGTGTTAGTGGTTTTGAAAAAATTGAGATATGCGGCAAGTGTCTTTTCGGGCTGCGGGATGAGGACAACGGAGACCTTCTCGCCGTCAAGGTCATATTCCCTTTCTATCGCGTCGTGGACAAAGTCAAGGCCGCGGTAGTTTTCCTTTATAAATTGTGTTGCGACAATCTTGCCGAACTTTGGGAACCTCTCGAAGAGTGTGAACGGCTCCGCTGTGGCTCCTATTGATTTCTCAACGGCAGAGGCAATCTTACCAGCTGGAGCGGCGTCGTTAAACGTCATGACCTTGACGTAGTATCTGCCGGAAAAAAAGAGCACGCCACGCGACAGAGAATAACCTATGGTGCCTATGACCGCGGCGGCTGCGTCTTTGGGCATCTCGTCAGTCAGGACGGCAAAGGCCTGAATGGGTTTGCCCATGTCGTAGATTTCAATAAGGGCGTCAGCCTGCGTGCTGAGCTTGGCGTATTCGTACACGGCCAGGCCAGAAAAGCCCTTTGCGATAAAATACTCGGCGTGCCCGTCGTTATATTCATAAAGATTGTCCTTTGTGAACTGCCGCGGCTGGCCAATCTTTTTGTATCCTTCGATGTCATCGGGAATCTGTATCGCTTCGGCTCCACCTTTCTGAAATTGAAACATCACCGCCGAAGGGTCATACCTCTGTCCGGCCATATATATGACCGCCGCAATTATTGGCAGCAAGCCAAGCAGCAACCAGGGCGGCCAACCGATAGCGCCCTGTTTCATATGTTAAATGTGAGCGTATGATGGGTATCGCGAAGCATTTCAGCAACCGGCAGCCCATACGGACACGCCCCGGCGCAAGTCGCGCTCGTGCATGTCAGACACGCCTCCGCCTTGTTCTTAAGCTGGGCATACGAGGTCATCGCCCGCTTTTCCATCCCATAGTCCCTAAAATACATCTGATACCTGAGCGAGGCCGCTATCTCTACACCATTTTCGCACACGCCCTCGCAAAGCCCGCATCCTGTGCGGCAGTATGAGCTGCCGTGCGCGTGGGCATATTGATTGAGGATACGCTCATCGGCGGCGGTGAATTCCTGTCCTGAGGCCGGCAGATAGTTATCGATGTCCGCGACACTTTTCATCGTCACTATGAGGCCGTTTACCTCCGGGTGTTTTAATGTCCATTTGAAGGCTGATTGGGCAAAGTCTGCGCCCTTGAAATCAAGTTTCATGTCCTTGGCCCCGGCCAGAGTTTTCATCGCCACAACGCCGACGCCTTTCTTTTTGGCCTCTGTGAGGACGTCGGGGATTTTAGGGAATTTCATAAAATTAAAAGCCGGCATAATCATCTCGAAGTGGCCGCTGTCAACGGCGGCCATGAGCAGGTCTTCCATATTCGTAGGCCCGTGTGAGGAGACGGCGAGGTGTTTTACCTTGCCAGCCTTTTTGAGGGCGTCATAGGCCGCGAGCATGTTGTCGTCAAGCAGGCGCTTGAGTTCTTTGTCCTTATCCTTGTCAACCTCGCCTATAGCGTGGACGAATACGAAATCAAGATAGTCGGTCTTCAGGCGGGAGAGGCTCCCATCGACAGCGGCGATGTACTGGTCCTTAGTGGTGCCAAGGGGTAAATGAGACGGGTAGGGCAAGGGGGTACAGAACTTTGAGACGAGAATAATCTTGTCGCGTTTGATATTTTTCATAGCCTCGCCGATATAGGTCTCGGATTTGCCGTAGTCCGGGGCGGTGTCGAAATAAGTAATCCCCTTGTCTATGGCTCTCAGCACAAGGGAGGCCGACGGCAGGCTGCCGCAGCCGCAGGAAATATCGCTCATCTTCAGGCCGGTCTTGCCAATCTCGGTATATCGTTTAACTGACACGCCGCCTTCCTCAGCCGCGCCCATCTTAGGCGCGTTAAAAGCCGAAGCCGCCGCGGCAATTGCCCCCGCTTTTAAGAAATCACGTCTTTTCATCGAGTTATCCTCCTTATGGTTTGTCTATTACCTCACAATAACGCCCGCATATCCTACGACGCGGCTGTAGTCGCCGCTGGCCTCTGCCGATGTTGTATATTTAATTATCTCGGCCTTCACAGCGCCGAGCGCTCGTGCGGCATTGAGCATTATAGTTGCCGGCAGGTAGCCGCACATCGTTATATGCTCCCTTTGTACTACATTATAGAGGCCGCCAGCGTCCAGACTTAAAATCATGTCAAGGGCGAGTTTGTCTTTTTGCCTTGCCTCTGGCTCAGGTAAGTAGTGGCTCATGTCGGAGCTGACCGCTATTACGATTGATTTCCCCGCGGCTGCGACAACCTTCGCAAGTGCCTCGCCCGCGGCCTTACATTCCTCTGCATCCAGGCCCATTACCGTTATCGGCACTATCTTTACGGACTTCGTGAAATGCGCTATAAAAGGAAGCTGAACCTCGAGGGAATGCTCAAACGCGTGTGCGCTGTGTTCTTCCTTAAAGATACCAGTCTTCAGGAGTTCCCCGCCGACCGCTTCGTCTATTTCAAACGTGTGTGTTGGAACTTCCCACTGCCCGGCTGACATCATCGAAAACTTCCCGCCAAGTCCCGTGTGATTTGGGCCTATCAGTATAATCGTATCTGGAAATTCTATACTTGAATATACCGCCGCCGCTACCGCACCACTATATATGAACCCGGCATGGGGGCTTATAAGGCCAATGACCTTGATGGGTTGTGAGGGACTTGTGCCGGCCGCCGCTATGCAGGCATTGACTTCGGCGGTAAGGGCGGCTTCTGAGGCACTATAAAAACGTCCTGCTACGGCCGGTGGTCTTTTCATTACACACACACCTCCATTATCTGCGGGCATCAGCCGCGCTCAGCCTTAAAATACCTCGTCGGACTCTTCGAAGTAATTTCCTTCGGAGTAATCCTCAAACCTCGTAATTTCCGATAAAAATGACAAGTTCACCTTGACCCCGGCAGGGCCGTTTCTCTGCTTCGCGACATGGAGTTCCGCCTTGCCCTTGGAGGCGGGGTCATCTCTATTATAAACCTCGTCTCTGTATAAAAACAATATTACGTCGGCATCCTGCTCTATGGCGCCGGACTCTCTTAAATCCGCAATCGTAGGGATTGGAGGGCGGCGCTGCTCGACAAGCCGGTTCAATTGGCTCAAGGCTATGACGGGAATGTTTAGTTCCTTTGCAAGGCCTTTAAGAGAGCGCGATATTTCGGAGATTTCCTGCTCACGCCGCTCCACTCCCGAACGCCCGCGCACAAGCTGCAGGTAATCGACGATTACAAGGCCGAGGCCGTGTTCCATTTTTAACCGCCGCGACTTTGACCTCATCTCAAGTACCCCTATGTCAGAGGCGTCGTCGATGTAAATCGGCGCATCGGCCAGCTTCCCCGCCGCCGAGGTCAACTTCGGCCAGTCTTCCTTACGCAGGAACCCCTTTCTTACCCTGTTTGAATCCACTCTGGCCTCGGAACACAGCATTCTCAGCGCGAGCTGCCTCTTTGACATTTCAAGGCTGAATATGGCCACAGGTTCTTTGACGTTAATGCCCACATGCTGGGCGATATTAAGACACAAGGCAGTCTTTCCCATCGATGGGCGCCCGCCTATGATTATCAAATCTCCCTGCTGAAACCCCGTCGTCAGCTCATCGAGGTCTTTAAAGCCCGACGCGACACCGGTGATGGCCTCCTTGTTGTCATAGAGGCGCTCTATCATCTTGAGGCTGTCCTTTACTATCTCGTCCAGTTTCGAGAAGGGACGGCGCATTCGCTGCTCAGACAACGCAAAAATAGTCTTCTCGGCAAAGTCCATCATCTCGTCGGCGTCCTGGGTCTCTTCATATATATTTGAGATAATGCTCGTCGAAGCCCCTATAAGCCCCCGTAGGATGGACTTCTCTCTGATTATCTTGCAATGAAAGACTATATTGGCAGCGGTTGGGACGGAATTCACTACCGCTGACAGATATGATACGCCGCCGATTTTTTCGATGTCGTCCTGTTTTCTCAGCTGGTCAGTCAGTGTGATTATATCGATTGGTTCGCTCTTGTCTAAAAGGGTGAGCATGGCGGCGAAGATACATCTGTGCGAATCTTTATAAAAATCTTCCGGGTTAATTACCTCAACGGCCTTATAGAGGCTCTCGTTTTCAAGGAGTACGGCGCCGAGGACAAACTGCTCGGCGTCGATGCTCTGGGGGGGGAGTTTATCTATGGCATATTCCATGTCTCTCATGTCTCTGTCCTGGCCACAGTCCGAAGGGGAATACTCCCGCATTGAAGTGGGTTATCCCGACTCTGTATCCCCCAGGGAGATGCCCTACTCTGCCGTAACTTCTACGATTATCTGGGTGAACACCTGCGGGTGAATCTTGACCTTGACCGCGTGTTCCCCTACTCTCTTGATGTGCGTATCAAGGATGATCCTCTTTTTGTCGATGTCAAAGCCGACTGCCGCGAGGGCCTCGGAAATGTCCTTTGTCGTAATAGAGCCGAAGAGTTTTCCCTCTTCGCCGGCCTTTGCCGTCAGCATAAGTCTCTGGGCAGAGAGTTTCGCGGCCATAGCGTCGGCGCTCACCTTGAGTTTTTTGAGCTTGTCAGAGATAATGCGCTTCTCATGTTCCAGCATCTTGAGATTTCGGGTATTTGCCTCGACGGCCAGGTTCTTTGGCAGGAGATAGTTTCTCGCATATCCTCTGGCAACGTTTACAATTGCCCCCATGTCGCCGAGATTGGCAACTTCCTCTTTGAGAATAACCTTCGTTAACTTCATTATAGTGACTCCTTTATTTTAAACTTCAGGATTATTGGGATAGTATAGCATAAAAGATAAGTTTTTTTGCAATGTAAAAAAATTCATGGCGGTTACAGCAGAGTTCTAAACTTGAGAGGAAGCGCGTCAGAGATTTTAGCTCCTTCCTGAATCTTTTTCAGCAAATCAGTAGAGGCAGGGCTTTTCGGTATTATCATATCTCTTTTTATAAGCAGCTCAAGTTTTGCCGGAGTGATTTTTGATAAATCCATAAGCCGCGCGCCCGCGTAGTAAACAAAAGAATCGTGTTCGATGAAATCATGTTCTCCAGTTATTATTATACAGGAAGAATCACATCCAGGCTTATATGTAGTAATATTTACCACTAAGGCTTGATCCTCATGTATGGCAATTACGATATGTAAGTGTTTCTTTTTAGAACGAGGCTTGTTATCGGTAAGAAACGTGCTGCCAAGTGAAAATATTTGTTTATGTATCATGTCTGTACTATAAACATAGGTTTATATAATTGTCAAGTGTCCTTTTTGCAGCGTCATCTTCTCACTCTCTACCCCTGATCCTGGCACCGCAATGCTCAATTAGTTTCACAATATAAAAAAAGCTCGTCGATATAATTTAATTCTGCAATTTCATCGGCAATAAGTTCTATCTCTTCAGGCGTCTTGTCTAGTGCCATTAAAATATCCTCAACCGGCAGAGGATAGGAAGAATCCCCGGGATTATTCCATTCAGGACAGTCTCTGTGGCAAATATCTATCATCTGCCATACGTTATAAGATTTATACGTTTCGTGTATTTCATCGATAAGCCGTATCTCTCTGTTGCTTAACTCGCCAATCCCCGTGTCGCCTTTCAAACAGACATCATAATCCTGTTTCAAAATAAATCTATACCACGGGGATACATGTTCAGGGTTTTCAGGGTAATCAATCAGATCATAAGTTTTGCTTAAAACAGGGCCATTTCGCATTGATACATAAACGTCTCCGGTCAGCGGACGCTCCCATCTGGCAAGGGCCTGGCGGTCTGTCAGATAGAGCAGCTTTAACAGCTTTGTATAGTTAATGGAACCACCGTTTAAGCGTATAAAACGAGCTGCGGCCTGAGTGGTTTTCATTTCATTAAATCGAAATTGTATCATACTATATTATCGCATATAGTTTTTCTAATCGTCAACGCACAGCCTTTTCTTTTTTCGATTGAAAAATATACACTTTCAGCAGTAATGAATCCACTTCAATACATCTATTATTCGGCCTTCAGGTGGACGAGGCAGCGTGTCCTGAAAAGGCGCGGACGGCTTCCTCATCCGGTTGTAAGCATAGGCAACCTCACAGTTGGAGGGACGGGGAAGACACCGGCGGCCATTGCGCTTGCCCTGGAGGCACAAAGGCGCGGCCTGACCCCCGTTATCCTCACCCGCGGCTATAAGGGTACCCGCAATGGCCCGTGCTTTATATCCCGCGGCATGGGCCCGATTGTAAGCGCTCGCGAGGGCGGCGATGAACCCGTGCTGATGGCAAATAAACTACGCGGCGTTGAAATCATCAAAGGCGCCAACAGATACGAGGCCGGGCTGATGTCAGAAAAGGGGGATTTCTTTATCCTCGACGACGGGTTTCAGCACTGGGGATTGCACCGGGACGTTGACATCGTACTTATCGATGCGGCTAACCCTTTCGGACGCGGAGGGCTGCTGCCAACGGGAAGGCTCAGAGAACCCATCGAAGCGCTCAACCGGGCTGATTTCATAGTTATAACCAAAATGTCGCGTCCATCGAAGGCGTATGCAGCGGGGTATTCGATTAACGGCGCCGCAGTTCCCCCTCCCGTATCGTCGGCGTTTATCTACGAGGCCGCGCACACGCCGGTGTCGCTGGTTGGACGGGATGGTGCGGCGTACCCGCTTTCATACATATCCGGCAGAAGGACGCTTGCGTTTTGCGCTATAGGCAGTTCCGATGGTTTTCTCGGGACACTGACTTCTCTTGGTGCCGGGATAGTTCATAAGATGAAATTCAGAGACCACCACTTCTACTCGGAGGCCGACGTGGGAAAGATACTGGCAAGCGCAGCGGCTTACCGTGCGGAGATAATAATAACGACAGAGAAAGACATGGCAAAACTATCGGGTACATGTGAGGCCCTGAAAGACGCTGTAATTCTTGCGCTTTGTATAGACTTCACTATAGACTCGGACTTTTACCGCGAGGTGTTCAATTTGGCGGTTTCTGAATCAGGACATATATACAAAAAATGATACGAGATGGTATTCTTAAGAGTGAAGGATAACAATGAGGATGACGGGTGAAGATGTGTTAAGGATCATCTTTGATGATTATATAAAATAGTTTTTGGATGGAGCAGGTGTTATGAAAAAATATGCCCTGGTTTTATCGTTAGTGTTATTTGCGTCATGTGTAGTTTTAGAGCCGGCATATGAAAAAAGTTATGAAAAAAGTGCGGCTGACAGTGGTTCATGCGGGTGTTCGTCGGGTTCACTGGAATTGGCAGATGATACGAATAATAAGTGTATTTTTTCGGAGACGCCTGTTTTCGACTGCAAAAGCACATGCAACTATAACTCTGCTAATTGTAAAAAAACATGCGGGCCGCAGGACATATCTTCTCAATGCCGCAAAGACTGTTCCAGACAGTTTAACGCCTGCGTTATGGAATGCCGTTATCCGATGGTGCTTGTCAAAGGCGGATGTTTCCAGATGGGGGATCAGTTTGGCGATGGAAAACGAAATGAACTTCCGGTACACAAAGTGTGCCTGAGTGATTTCTATATAGGGAAATACCTGATGACTCAGGACCTGTGGCGTGAAATAATGGCGAATAATCCCTCCGAGTTTGAAGGGGATAATAAACCCATCGAGAACGTTAGCTGGGACGATATACAGAGGTTTCTGATTAAACTGAATGATATGACAGGTAAGAGATATAGACTACCAACTGAGGCGCAATGGGAATTTGCCTGCAGAGACCGTGGGAAAAAAATTAAATACGCGGGGACAAACGACCCTGAAGAGCTTAATGACTATGCGTGGTTAAGATATAATGGCTATGAAAAGACACATCCGGTAGGGCAAAGACGTCCCAACGAATTAGGGTTATACGATATGACGGGCAATGTCGATGAGTGGGTGCACGATATATATGCCGAAGAGGGTTATTCAAGACTGCCTGAGAATGATCCTGTATGGGAGGGCGCCGGCAATTACCGGGTGGTACGAGGGGGCAGTTTTATCAAGTATCCGCAGGATGCGAGGTGTACCTTCCGTGACAACGGGGCATCCCTCGTCAGCGGGCTGCGTTTCGTAGGTTTTCGCCTCGAGCGGAATAATGAGTAGGCATTAATGTGAAGTGAAGATGTTTTTGATACCGATAAACCCTTGTAACCCTACAAGTTATAATGACGGAGAGGGGGGGATTCGAACCCCCTGTGCCGCCTAATATATCCAATGTATTCAATGTGTTACACCTCCTGCTATTAACCTGGTGACGATTTGGTGACGGTTTTGAGAGACGGTTTCAGGTCTTTAATCTTGTCCTTTAGGGATAACTTATCATACGCAGATTTTAGACCCTCCATGCTATCATGCATGTATCTTTCTGTTGTCTTAGTACTGCTATGTCCCAATGCCTTTGATACTATGAACGTGGAAACATTTTGATTTGCCAACTGGCTACCTACGCTATGTCTTGTTGCATCATAAAGCCTTAACGACTTGGGTAAGTCTCCTTTTTTTCTTACTCTATCCCAAACACCGTCAATGGCACATTCACCATAATGTCCCCCGGTGCGTGGATTTATAAAGACAAACGCATCAGATAAAGATTTAGAACATCTTTCTTCAAAGTAATCCAACATCTCAGGATGTATGGGGATGATTAACGGTTTTGCTCCTCTACCTTTGCGCCTGTTACGTATAACTGTATCGCTGAAAGTAGAGTTTATAGTTATAGAATATCCACATGCTTTATTTTTAACGCCCTTGCCTCCCCTGGGCGGCATCCATGTAGCATGAGAAACATAATGATAGGTTTATCAGCCTCATCTACTAGCTCCAATGTTCTGATTTGGTCCTCAGCGTCTAACCAGGTCCAGTCAAAAGGTTGTACCTCAACAGTTGGAAATGAAGGCACTGTCGACAGCATCTCCAAATCAGTTCTTAGCCAGGTAAGGAATGTTTTAAGGTTATCCATATAATTTTTGGCTGTCTTTCCTTCATATCCCTTCTCATTAAGGTGATCAAGATAGTAAACTATATTTAACTTCCTAATCTCCCTCACGTCCGTTGTATTGAAAAATTCTTTGTGGGTAGACACCATCTTTTTATAATGTCGCATATAAGACGGAGCCACAGTCTTCAGTTTTGCCTCAAGAAACTTTTCAAGTAACGTAGACGCCCAGTATTTTTGAAGCTCAGCCTTTGAGTATCGAGAGATATCAAATGTGAAGTTCTCTATCTCGTGCTGGATAGTGGCCTGAAGGTTTAAGGCCCTTTGATAAGTATCTAAGGGTTGCCCTGTCTTATCACAAAACACACGCACCCTGTCCCCTTTCCAAAAAATGTCTATGTAAAATCTGGATGGCGTTGTCTTACAGTCAGCGCATATATACCCCACTCGCCTCAGATGTGTAAAAGCCTTTCCACAGTTAGGACACTTCCCTTTTGCTCTAATGGAGCCCTTCATTTTAACCCCCGATCCATCACTACTACCCAGTAGATGATAAACCAAATCGAGGTTATCTTTCAAGTCACTTGCTACTACCTTTGTTTCTGCCACATCCTCAGTCTTCGGTCACTAAAGAGCACATCAGCACGATGACACTGCCATCTGCAAAAAACCCTGCGAAGGCATTTGATGCAAAAATATGTCTTCATACTTGAGTACTAAATAGTAAGCTAAAGACTGAGAATTTTAGGTGCAGCGACTATACCCTGCACACACACAACAGTCCCCTACTCCTCCTATAAGTACATTATGTCCATCAAAGATGGATGTTTACATGGCATACCTTACCATAATTATCCTTAAACTCCTCCTTAATTAAAAAACTTACTCCTTGGCTGATATTATAGCACATTAGAATTATGCTGTCAACACTAAAATGATATTCCAAGATAATATACATCATATATATGCAGTAGTAACCGCCTGTTATATAATGTATGACGCTAATATAATAATATATATGATGAGCTAGTCTAATAATTTATTCTTATGCTCTCAATAAACAATACATTGATCTATTGCATTGCCAATCTCTCAATGCGAGAACTAAACTACTTTATCCATGCATATCATACATTAACTTTTTGGATCAGCATCTTTAACTGGTATGAACTGGCATGGGCAGGTAGGGTGATTATTAACCAGATCCATTTGCAAACGATTGCAGCAAGGCTCGTCATTCACATGCAGCGTATATAAAGCGACATCTGTTTACAGTCAGGCAAATCCTCCAAAGCAGAACAGCCTCACCCCCCTCCACAACTATCTGCCAGGGTATCCATTGCCTTATACCACGCGCCAAATGCTGTACAATTGGTTCTACGGGTTTATATAGCCACAGGCATGGAAATATGCTTAAATATTATTTTCATGCCAAAAAACGCCATTGTAGAACGATTCATCGGCACAGCTGGTGTTAAAGTGAGTCAGTTTTCCAGCGGTGAGTGGATCAATTATTTATCGGCGCTACCACAACAGGTCTGTAATTTCTTGTAAGCGCCATAGTTAGGTCTAAAAAAGACCTAACTATGGGAGGTGTGCCAACGGAAAATTAAAATAGGAATAACTGGTAACAATTAATCAAATAAATGCTTAGGACTACGCATGTACGAAGCCATAGTTTCCCAGCAACTGCCATACGGCTTACGTGTTATCTTTGTATTTTACCAGTTGTAAGCCTCCTATCTATTCCTGATCATAGGATTTCAGTGCATCTAACCCACAACCTCAGCAAATAGGCCTTCGATGACAGGTATAAAGATCGAAGCGATATGGAGTGAACAGGCGTTCTTGGCTTCTATATTAGCGACTTTTCCCAGCAGGAAGAAATAAAGAATGAACAGGTGTGCCGTAATCCAGATTATGCAGTTTCAAATTATCCAACCTACATCCTTTCGCCATAACCTGCAAATCACATCAACCAGCACCCCCAGGCGGCAGCCATAACGAATTCACAATCACAGCCACATAAAATATGCTACTATATCAGCAAATTAAGGACTATACAAAACCTATGACAAAAGCCGAAATCGCAAAAGCCATAAACGAAAACGTGGGACTTCCTAAGAAAGAGGCGGAAGATATCGTTGAGACTATTATATCTCTGATGAAGGATACACTATCGCAAGGCGAAAATATAAAAATACCACGCTTCGGTGCCTTTCACGTTCGAAAAAAGAGGTCAAGGATAGGACGCAACCCACAAACAGGTGTAGACATAGAGATTACGCCAAGAATAGTAGTGAAGTTTCATCCATCTAATACATTGAAGAAATCCATCGAATAATGTTTCGAAAAATTTACTGCGATAGAGCAACCGACAGCCAAGAGGAGTAACCATGGGTATAACGATTGCCTACGAAGGCAAGGCAAAGAACATCGAGGAGATAGAGACCTTCTTCAAGTTCATTGAGGAATACGCTATGGGTCATGCAGATGAAGTGGGATTTGGCACACAGGAAAAAACATACAAAGGAAACTTCCATCCAATATGGGGTTATGGCTATAAAACTATGCCTGAAGGAAAAGATTTAAAAACAGCCAAGTACTTTTCCAGAATGGATACAGAACATAGGAAAGGGAAAAACAGTCCAAGGAATAATCCAAATGTTTATTACTCAAATGGGTGGTTCCATATCTATGAAACTGAAAAGTACGCTGATCAGGCAATAGCCTCCCTCGTAAAAGGTAAATACCCTGCATTTAAAATTGATACTATTGTTAAGGGCATGTGGCTAAACTTTTCAGGCTGTGAGAGCCTATCATTCCATTTCGATATGAAAACCTACGAGTTGGTGAACTACTTTATGCGAGGTGATGATATATGTGCTATATCTCACGAATTCTGTAAAACTCAATTTGGAGGCGTTTCAGGACATATAAAGGTATGTGGTATATTGAAACAATTTGAGAAATATATAGAGTATACAAGAATAAGGGACGAAGCGAACGATTATTATCACACACTAAACATGGAAGATTTGATAAAGGCGTTTTCTGTAAGCATTAGTATGATAGATATGTTTAAGAAAGAAGCAATAGCAATATTAGGCGAGGAGAATGTTAAGACACCAGATTATACGATAGATAGAGAGTAACTGGTAAAATTTAATCGTATATCAATTCAAAAACCCAACGATGTGCTTAAATCATCGTTGGGTTTTCCTCTCAGAGAAACCTTATCACCCAGCAATTGGGTGAACACACAACTGAAAGTGATTATATTGTATCATGATACTGGGTAGATATCAAGTATGTTTATAATCATAATAAACCAGTTGTCTTCATTATGTTGAGCTATAAACTGATATTTGCCGACAAAATGCATTCGATAGAAGAATCTGTGCCTGATTCGATAGGATCTGAAACACGCAAGCCCAAACAAACAGAATATGCGCTTGTGCTGGGATAAACGAGACCATATTTACGCTATAAGTAAAGTAAAAGTAATGTTTTGATAGAAATAACCGCCATTTCGAGTAAAAAACATATTCACTAATAAAAGACCATAAAATATGCTTTTTGATATTGACTCACATAAAAGCACTCTGGCATGATATATACAGTAAACAAATTATAACGTTGTGTTGATTGTATTTATTATTAACAACGTTAAAGCAAGAAGGAGGTAAAGAATTATGGATGACTTGAAAAATATAGTGGTAGGTGTTCGTCTAAGAAGTGAGACCTTTAATAAAATTAAAGAGTATGCGCTTAGTCGGTACATATCAGTTAGTACCCTGGGGCGACTATTGATGGAAAGGCTAGTAGCTGGTGAAATAATAATAAAGTAATAATTTGAATTATACAAGAATAAAGGCGTCGGCTGTCATTTTAATATTGAGAATAATAAATTTCATTAATAAATGCTTTGGAGGTAGTTGGAATGAAGGATTTAACGAACAGCACGGTGTCATCAGTACTAACAGAAGATACTATGGCATCAAACACCACCGTGTTAAGTAATGGTGCCATGGTATCGATATTAGAAAGTGCCAACTTCGGAAATACAGTACTATATGAGCTTGCTAAGCTCGCGGAGTTACCCAAATATGGATTCATTGCTGGTGGCTCAGTTGCAAATGCCATTTTCAAATTACTTGGGAAGGGAAATCCTCCAATTAATGACATCGACATATTCACATATGTCGGAAGTCACTATACATTACCACCAATTAAGCCGTCATCTATAACACACAGAGTGCCAATAGAGACTGAACTGAAACCAAGAGTCGCATGGTACAATCAAATATGGGGATTAATTGTAGAACCCGATAGTCGATATAGCTATACCGTAGTGGATTCGACCAATAGTGGTATTTTAAATTATGTAACAGTCCGCTTATCGTTCGACAATGGTCACGAAAAAAATCTCATGCTCATCATTAAAGGATTCGATATCAATGCTTGTCAAGTTGGGGTTGATATTGAAATAGGTAAGCTCTATTATACGGAAGCGTTTATAACTTTTATAAAAACGTGGCAGTTACAAGTCTCCCATGCGGCAACTCCATTCCACACAGCAGTTCGACTGTGCAAAAAGAAGGATGAAATAGGTTGTTATTTGGATATAGATTCTGAAATGACGCTTCTGGCTCAAGTTCCATTGGTACTTGGATATGGGCAGAGGGGTGTTCCCGCTTGTGGTTTATCTGAGAGCAAACTGAGAGAAATATACTCCAATAAATATGCCCTGACTTTTGGAATGAAATATTATCAGCTCTACCAAAAGTATAAAGACGAGCTTGAGGCGTATTTTGTATGCAAAAGTACGGATACTCCTGAACTATATACAATGATACCCCGTAGTTGCACAGTGATTGAGTATCTTAAGGATAGCGAGACCGTCATCGAACTGTTAAGAATATATAGGTTACTGCAGGGTAAGACTGCAAGTGTCAATAGGAATAAGACGATATTGTCTTCATCAAGCATAGCAAGTCAATTTCTGATTTGCAGTTCCGCATATTCCAAATGTGATTTGACTGCCGAACATATACGACAGATCGACAATTTTATTGAACAACATCCCATAATTGCAACGGTGCTGTTTGAACTTAGGCTTAATGTCAAAGATCAACTAAGCTCGATACGCGTGATTAAACGGTTTGCAAAGCGGGAGGGGGTTGAGATTATTGGGCTATTAGAGCACGATACCCCGCCTGTTGGTGTTCCCATTACTGAGGAATACCTATGCTCCTTACGCGATAAGTATATGGTTGACGGGGAACTCGTTCTAAAAAGACCTGAATTAGTCATTGGCTTTAATGTAAGCGTCAAGAAAACCGCATCTTTACAAGAGAAAAGTTAGCTGTCATAATGAGCCGAAAGAAGGAGGTTCATGATGACGAGCAAAGGGAAGAAGGGATCAGTCTCAAAGGTATCGGGCAATTGG
>JADFYO010000082.1 GCA_015233015.1 Nitrospirota bacterium
GGACTATGAAAAATATAAGGACTTACTTAAAAAGCACAGATTTTTGTCTTAAAAACTGGCTCCGCTATGGTACAATAATAGGGAATTATAATTGTCGTTGACGGGAAAAATAATTGTCGTTGAACAACTTGCGGAAAAATGTGAGAATAAGTTTTATAGTATTTCATTAAAAGACTCATATCTTAAGAAGAAATATAAGGTCAGGTTATTCTTTTTAGACTCAGACCGCGAATTCTATAGCGTACCCAAAATACCCAAACGTTGGCATTATGGCTTTAATGATGGACTCTCCACAGGATTAATTGCCGCAGCTTATACAGGCAAAGAAGCAGTTGACATTGAGTATTTTAAGGATTTTCTCACCTTTGCTGTAACAGAATACCGTCCAGAAAAAGAAATATATTTTAAAATGAAACTAATTTGCCATAAGCCCGATGGAACACCTGAAATAATCGTTCTTAAGACCGAAGACTTTGTTTTAAAGGAAATTCACAAATGCCTTAAGGAGTATTAAAGGACATCATGCGTAAAATTGAATCGGCAGAAATGATTAACAATCTGATCAATAGGTTATATACTTCGTGACACTGCGTATCAGAAATAAACTGGCGATTTTGCTGACAGTTTCTGCGGTGATGCTATTTGCCGTTGCTGCTCATGCGGCTGAATGTGAAGATACGTATTATTATGCCTCGTTTGATTATGAGTATTATTTTACAACACAAAGAGTTATTGCATTTGATTTGACTGTTTTCGATGCTTATATATATGACCTTCCCAAATTACCTTCGTCATGGGTACGTGTTATTGATAGTGAGAGGGATATTACTCATCTGACAGCCGCGGCAAAGTCAGACAAACATGCCATCGGATTTAAAGATCTTAAGAAATTTATTATTCTTAAACAACCTAACGATATGTCTGGCAAGAAAATAGCTATAATATTTAGCTTCATATATATGAAGAAAGAAGGTGGTATCGGTACACTGGATGCTATGTTAGACAACTTAAATGCTTTTGATCTTACAGTAGAAAAGATAAATAAATGCTTACCCAAAAAACCACGAAGACATTAATCATACTGACAATACTATTGTTCGCCTTCTCTTTTGCCGAAGGGGATGACGACCTCTTCTGCGTGTCGTTAAAGGAATTTAACAAAGGCAATAAAATCTTTCACCGCATACGTGGCCTATATTTTCACGTAACTAATGCCGAAATATACAGCATACTACATACGCCACCCGGATTGGAATTCGCCGTGGATAAAAATAAGGACTACAGCGGCAGTTACGGCGGTGCTTGTTATGGTGGTGGTCCCGGAGGTTTCAATTTAGAATTTTTCTATGATGATTTCGTGGTAATAAAGACACGACCAGGAGTTAAAGCAGACAAAGTCAGGATAAAGTTTAGTTTTACAGTTGAACGTACCTCAATCAACGATAAAGGCGATGAGACATATGATGGCGAGGTAACGTATAAATTTACAAATAAAGAGTTAAACATACGCCGCTGTAAAGATAGGCAGTACTAATACCAAGTTGCAACCATAGAAGTAAAAATTACCCTGTTAATAGAATCATCCTGAGCTTGTCGAAGGATTACCGGTTTAAGGGGAAATGAGACTTAAAGGAGCATCCTTCGACAGGCTCAGGATGATTCAAATCTTCTTACTTCTTTGAACGCAACTTGGTATAAGGCAATGGACTAGCCTTATAAATATTATGCATATTTTATATTAGCGCTGGAGTTAACACCAGTTACCCCGATTAGGGTCTCGGCTTAGTCCTCGATTATCTGTCCCTTCAGGCCGTCCGGGGCATATACGCATATGGCGTCCATATTGCCTGATTCAGGGTCGTACATACACCTGTATGAGGCTGTTTTCCCGTAGTTGACCATGATTTGTTCCCAGCCTTTTACGTAAAAGCTGCACTCGTCGTTAAAACATATATAGAGATATGGCGTACACCAGCCAAGTCCATCGCCGATATTAAAAGCCGGCGGCTCAATTTTACTCATCTTCTGCCCGCAGTATGGGCAGTTAGGGGCCTCTGTCAACTTCATATATTGTTCTCCTTATATAATGCTCGTTATATGGCTCTTGTTTCAAGTTATACACTGTTTTAACTAATTAGCTGCATGGCGTCAGAAATCTCCTTGTGGTACTCCTGTATCGATTTAATGCCAAGCCTGCCGGATTGTAACATTTCTATTGCCATGATGACAGCCCTCGCTCCCGCTATTGTAGTAGAGTAGGGGATCTTATAGAGCAGCGCGTTTGTGCGAATCGACTGGGAGTCCTTTTTTGCCTCCGCGTCCGAGGTCGTGTTTATTATGAAACTTATCTCCTTGTTCTTTATGGAATCGAGAATATTTGGACGGTCGCCTTCTCTCACCTTTTTGACTACTTCTGAGTCGAGGCCGTGAGAGCTGAGAAATTGCGCCGTGCCTACTGTTGCCACAAGTGTAAAATCCTTGTCGATGAGCTGCCGGGCTATCTCTGCGATAGCGGGTTTATCCTCATCCCTTACGCTGATAAATATCTTGCCGGACAAGGGCAGCTTATTAAAGCTCGACGTCTGTGCCTTCGCATATGCAGTGCCGAAATCGCCGTCTATGCCCATGACCTCTCCAGTGGATTTCATCTCAGGGCCAAGTATCGTATCCACACCGGGAAATCTCTCAAACGGCAGCACCGATTCTTTCACAGAGATATGTGCGTGTCTTATCTCCTGTGTTACGCCAAGTGCATTCAGCGTCATGCCGGTCATCACCTTTGCAGCTACCTTTGCAAGCGGCAGTCCCGTGGTCTTACTGACATAGGGAATCGTCCTCGACGCCCGTGGATTTACCTCGAGTATATAGACCTCGCCTCCTTTTACCGCGAACTGTACATTCATCAGCCCTATGACATTGAGTTCAAGGGCAAGCGATTTCGTCTGACTCTTTATTTCTTTTATCAGCGCATCACTAAGAGAGTATGGCGGCAGCGAGCAGGCCGAATCCCCGGAATGTATGCCGGCCTCCTCAATATGTTCCATCACGCCGCCAATGATAACGTCTGTGCCGTCACTGACCGCGTCAACATCTATTTCGATGGCGTCCTGAAGGTATTTATCTACCAACACGGGGTGTTCTGGCGAGGCCTTTACTGCCCTTACCATGTAATCGGCAAGTGACTCATCGTCATAGACTATCTCCATTGCCCTGCCGCCAAGCACATATGACGGCCTTACCATGACGGGGTAGCCAATGCGTTCAGCACTCTGAATGGCCTCGGCGGCAGATGTGGCGGTCTCGTTTTCGGGCTGCTTTAGTCTGAGCTTATCGATAAGCTCTTTAAATCTCTTCCTGTCCTCTGCCCTGTCGATGGCGTCTGCCGAGGTGCCGAGGACACGAATTCCTTCCCTTTCTAATGGTACGGCAAGCTTTAAGGGCGTCTGCCCGCCGAACTGGACAATGACGCCCTCCGGCTGCTCGGTTGCTATGATCGAAAGGACATCCTCGATGGTAAGCGGCTCGAAATAGAGCCGGTCAGATGTGTCGTAGTCTGTGCTGACGGTCTCCGGGTTACAGTTTATCATGATGGTCTCAAATCCAAGTTCTTTCAGGGCATAGACGGCCTGCACGCAACAGTAGTCAAATTCAATCCCCTGTCCAATGCGGTTTGGCCCGGAGCCTAGTATGATTATCTTTCTCTTTTTCGTTGGATTTGCCTCGCACGCGGAGACTGCCTCCATCTTGGCGTCGATGAGTTTATAAAAGGGTCTTTCGTATGTGGAATACAGATATGGGGTGCGCGCCTTAAACTCGGCGGCACAGGTATCGACGATTTTATATACCGGCTTAATAGAATATTTTTCTCTTAGCATCCTGACTGCCTTTTCGTCTTTACCCATCAGGGAGGCAATCATCTTGTCGGAATAGCCGTACTCCTTTGCTCTTCGTAAAATATCGGGGTTGTCGCCGCTTTTGCCGATAATTGCTTCCATGCCGATTATTTCTTTAATATTATTCAAAAACCATGGGTCTATTTTTGTCAGATCATATATCCACTTAACGTCATAGTCATCGCGAAACGCCTGTGCAATATACCATATCCTTTCGGCATTGGGGATCTGCAATTTCGTTTTTAACGCACTGCGGCTGAGGCCGGGGATGGGTTCAAATCCGCTGGTATCTGCCTCGAGGCTTCTGATGGCCTTCTGAAGAGATTCCTTAAACGTCCTTCCTATAGACATCACCTCGCCTACGGATTTCATCGATACCGTCAGTACCGGCTCGGCCTCCGGGAATTTCTCGAAGGCGAAGCGGGGAATTTTCGTAACCACATAGTCAATAGTTGGCTCGAAGGAGGCAGGGGTTTCGCCGGTTATATCATTTGTTATCTCATCGAGCCTCATGCCAATGGCCAGCTTTGCCGCAATCTTTGCGATAGGGAAGCCGGTTGCCTTGCTTGCCAGGGCGGAGCTTCTCGACACACGCGGGTTCATCTCTATGATCATCATACTGCCGTTTTCGGGATTGACGGCGAACTGGATATTGCTCCCTCCGGTATCGACGCCTATTTCACGAATTATCTCTATGGATGCGTCTCTCATCTTCTGGTACTCTTTGTCAGTGAGGGTCTGTGCGGGGGCGACAGTGATTGAATCCCCTGTGTGAATACCCATTGGGTCAAGATTCTCTATCGAGCAGATGATTACGACATTGTCGGCTGTGTCGCGCATTACCTCAAGCTCGTACTCCTTCCAGCCTATAACGGACTCCTCTATGAGCACCTGTCTGGCGGGGCTTAGGTCGAGGGCCTTTTTTAATAGCGGGCCAAACTCCTCGATATTGTAGGCAACCCCTCCGCCTGTGCCTCCAAGCGTGAAGGCTGGTCTCAGAATGACTGGAAGCCTTACATAGTCCAGCGATTTCAGGCCGTCTTCCATGCTTGATACGGCAATGCCTCTGGGGACGCGAAGCCCTATACGTTCCATCGAGCGCTTGAACAACTCCCTGTTTTCAGCCTTGTGAATGGCATCGAGGTTTGCCCCTATGAGTTTCACTCCATACTTGTCGAATATGCCTAATGAGGCGGCCTCAACTGTAAGGTTCAGGGCAGTTTGTCCGCCCATAGTGGGAAGCAGGGCGTCGGGGCGTTCCCTTTCGATAATCAGCTCGAGAAATTCAGTAGTCAGCGGCTCAATATACGTAACGTTGGCCGTGTCCGGGTCAGTCATAATTGTGGCAGGGTTGGAGTTTATCAGTACCACCTCATAGCCCTCTTCCCGTAGTGCCTTACAGGCCTGAGTGCCCGAATAGTCGAACTCACAGGCCTGCCCTATGACTATCGGCCCTGAGCCGATTATGAGTATTTTCTTTATATCCTGTCTCTTGGGCATTTTTTATATAAACCTCTCTGAAGATAATCCACTTAATCCACTGGCAAACCCTTGCCGGGCGTTCCAGTCGCTGATGTGCTATTGTAACATCTTTTCACTGGTTTAGTGTCTTATGAATTCATTTTTTTTACGGGATTAGTTTTAAAGGCAAAACAGGGGAGGGCGACATGAAGGATTGGCCGAACTTTTGTGTCAGGACGTATCTATTGAAGGCCTTGAATTCGTCTCCGTTACTGCTGCCTAACCATGAACCAACAGGGGAGCTAAACCCGCTTTTTTTCTTATTAAGAATAAACGCTGGCAGTGTGTCTTTCAGTGCCAGCTTTAGTATATGCTTCTTTCTGAGAACACGCATTTTCAGTTCTGCCGGAATTGTAGCAGCGAAACTAGCGAGATTAACGTCAAGGTATGGACATCGCGCCTCCAGTCCGCTGCTCATTGACGCCCTGTCAACTTTAACAAGTATGTCGTCGGGCAGCCAGGTCATTGCGTCAACATACAGGCTGCGGTCAAGCCAGTTAAGCCCCCCGGCGTTGGCGTAGTGTTTTTTGAACCTATGAAAAGGATCTGTATCGTGGATGAGTTCCCTGTGGCCTGCCCCCATGATTTCTCCCCGCTCTTCTGCCGTATGGATTAATCTCCATGAATAATGCGCTTGTTCAGGGCAACCCAGTATGCCGTTGAGAAACTGCTTTCTCTTATAGTGCCAGCTCAGTTTTGTCCCCGATGTATCATGTTTTGGAGTAAGACGTTCAATTGAACGGTTTAGTTGATACATAGTTTCTTTTACGAAGTGAGGTACGGGAGCTAGAAATCTGTACATCTTATCTGCCGTATATGTGATATATCCAGCGAACAACTCGTCTGCGCCGTCACCGCTCAGGACGACTTTTACTTGTGTTGAGGCCAGTTTTGAAAGCGCCGCCATAGCTACCAGAGAGGTGTCCGAAAAAGGTTCATCGTAAATTGCTATCGCGCTGTCTATTATATCGCCAGATTCAATAGAGAGGATTCTTTTATGATGTGTCGTATTTAACCAGTCAGCCACTTTCTCAGCGTCTATTGATTCATCATAGCTGGGTATATCGAAACCAATGCTGAATGTATGGAGGATGTTATCGTGATTGTTTTTCATAAGACACACTATCGAGCTTGAGTCTATCCCGCCGCTTAGGAACGCCCCGACTGGTACGTCGCTAACCATTCGTAATTTTACCGAATCTTCTAAAAGCCCGAGCAGCCTTACGGCTATGTCACGGTCTTTTTCAACAGTCTTATTCCTGAACTCTGCGGCGTAGTCCCAGTAGCGTACCTTTTTAACTCCCGCCTCCGAGACCATCATGTAGGTTGCCGGTTCAAGTTTGTGTAAATCTTCGTAAATTGTCATAGGAGAAAGGATATATCCCAGGGCGAGGTAACAGTTAAGGCCCTCAAGTGAGAGAACAGCGGGCACATCCTTCTTATCTTTTAGCAAGGCGGTGAGTTCGGAGGCAAATACAAAATCTTTTCCCTTGTTGCTGTAATAATATAGCGGTTTTTTCCCAAACCTGTCGCGGGCAAGGAATAATTCTCTTCTTTCGGCGTCCCATATTGCAATAGCAAACATGCCATTAAAGCGGGACAGACAATCAACACCCCAGTGCACGTAAGAATAGAGCACGACTTCTGTGTCAGACGAGGTTCTGAATTCAAACCCCGCGCCCTCCAACTCTTTACGAATGGACTTGAAGTTATATACCTCGCCGTTATAGACGATGTGGTAACGCTGGTCAGGGGTGCGCATTGGCTGCCTCGCGTTTTTCGAAAGATCTATTATCGAAAGCCTTCTGTGGCCGAGGACGATGTGTTTCAGGCTCACAATGCCTTTGTCGTCAGGCCCTCTGTGTGCCATGTGGGCGCACATGGCCTTTACGCCTTCGCCGGATACCCGCTGTTCATCCCATTTTAACTTGCCGGCTATCGCACACACAATCGCCTGCCCTATGGCTTACGCTGGCTGTGATTTTTTCTCAACTGAGTGGATAGCAGCCCCAGGCAGAATATTAAAGGAAAACTGGCTATCGAAATTGCCGATATAATCGTGACGGTGGCGTTTTTAGAAAATAAATAATGATTTAAAATCCATAGTACCAAACCAAAGGATACATTAATATTTGCAATTAGCAGGAACAATTTCAGCGGATTGTAAAAAAGTATCGATTCTATTATAATCTGCAGTGCCCTCAGCGTGTCCTTGAAATGCTTGACCTTGGACTTGCCTCTTCTTGCCAAATATTCTATGGGGACATACTTAATGGCGTAGTGATTTAGTAGAAATAATAATGTTATGGTTGTTGTAAATGAGAACCCTGTGCATAAGGAATCTTTATAGTTTAAAACCAATTCTCTGTTAAATATCCTAAGTCCGGAGTTTGCATCGGGAACCTTTCTGCCTGATGCGTATTCAACAAGGAATTGAAAAAATGTCCTGGCTATGCTTTTAAAAAAACCCTTTTTATATTCGTTGCCTTCTCTTGCCCCTACCACCATATCATACGAAGGATAGAATTTATACAGATCCTTTATTCTTTCTGCGTTATATGAACCATCGCCGTCTATTATTCCAATACAGTTGTACTTGGCGGCGCATATACCGTCATATAACGATTTACCATAACCGTAGTTTTCGATATGATTTATTACTTTTATATTGACCATATTCAGTCGCCTTAGCACATCGAGGGTATTGTCTGTAGAGCCGTCGTTCACTATGATAATTTCATAATCGGTAAAGTCTTTAAGCGCCGTATCAAGGGCCGACAAACAGCCGGCAACCGCGTCCTCTTCGTTATAAACCGGAACTATTACGCTTATCATTTCGATTGTTTATCCCGCCGCTAGTCTCTTAATCCTAAGAATAATTCCAATCCAAAAAATGCCCTTTTAATATCATCAGGAGAACGGATTTTTTTTACGTATTTAGCGATTTGTGAAGGTCTTAGATAAAATTTCGTATAAGCGTGTCTTATCATGCGCTTTAATTCAGCGCCGTTTTTATAGCCATCGGGGACATAGGTTATACCGGTCATTCCCTTAAAGTCCATCTCATGGAAACTGCCTTGCGAAAGGGCGGTATCATAGAGTTTGGTGCCATATCTGGGATAAGTTGCAAAGAAAATCGCATAGGTTGAGTCAAGCTCAATAGCGAGGTCTATAGTCTTTCTTGCTTTGGCGGGTGTTTCACCGGGAAGTCCGAGCATATAAGCGCATTTAGACTCTATCCCCAGTTCATTGGTCAACTTAAGGGCAACCCGTGCCTGTTCAATAGTGGTACCCTTATCTATTGATTTTAGTAATTCCTTATCTCCGGTTTCTATGCCAAAAAATATTGACCAGCAGCCGGCTTCCTTCATCAACATGAGCTTCTCTCTTGAAACAAGGCTCACCTTTGTCGAGCATGTCCAGTCAATCTTCAGGGATTCCTTTTTCAGTAAATCCCTGAATTCTTTAAGCCATTCGATATTGGACGAAAACGTGTCATCCCAAAACGTAATATCTGTTACGTTATGCCGGTCATGCAGTATTTTCATTTCACTTACTACGCGCGAGGGGCTGTGTCTGCGATATACCTGCCTTTTCCTGCCCGCCTGATAACAGAAGGTGCATTTACCATATACACATCCCCTGGATGTTATAAGGGTAAAAAAAGACTTGCCTTTCGACTGAAACGGCAGGGCCTCGTAGAGTGCAAAATCATATAAATGCCAGCTTGGCAAGGGGATATCATCTATATTTTCCACAATAT
Source organism: Nitrospirota bacterium (assembly GCA_015233015.1). Classification (GTDB taxonomy): domain Bacteria; phylum Nitrospirota; class Thermodesulfovibrionia; order Thermodesulfovibrionales; family Magnetobacteriaceae; genus Magnetominusculus. The sequence goes on from JADFYO010000082.1 coordinate 9,178, forward strand.
CCGGCACCTCGTTTATTTCGATACTGCCGTCAGGGTTCCTGTAACAAAGGCCGCCGACTTCATTCCACTTTGACGGGTCATCGATATTAGTCAAAAATAATCCAAATGAGTTTTCTATTTCACCAGCTAATACGAAATCGACATCCGGCATCTCTTTTAAGATATCTGCAAAGAAATAGTATGCATGTGTCCCGCCCACTACTATGGGAACTCCCGGAATCCTGCGTTTTAAATGGCTTGCAAGTATTGACGCCGCATCTTTTACATTGGTCATAACGGACATGCCTATTAAGTCCGGCCGATGTTTTTTTATTGCCGCCACACACTGCGTAACGTCATAACCGTTTGATACCGCATCTACTATTGCAACCTCATGGCCATACTTTTCGGCTATAGCGGCCACGTAGCCTATTCCTATTGGGGGAATATGACCATACTTCCTATGTTTGGCCTTTACGTTATATGCAAACCGGTGCATTTCTATAGGAGGATATACCAATACTACTTTCATCTATGGCTTTTTTTCTCCTATCAATATAATGGACTGTCCGCAAATAAAGGTCAACTTCTCTGCCTTTTTAAACATCCATGCCAGTTTATCAAACAACATTATCTGAAGTCCTACGGCATTGGAATTCAGGCCGCTTCCTGAAATCTTGTTTAAGAGCCAGCCCCAGAAACCAATAAAATTAAAATATTGTGAGTGTATCACAGTGAAACCATTTTTTGTTAGCGCATGTTCAAGCTGTCTTTTACGGTATCTTCTGCAATGCCCCGCCTGCTTGTCCATTATAGAAAATAATAAAGGAAAGGCCGGCACAAATATAACGAAAACGCCTCCTTTGTTAAGCGCTGAATGACTTTTTTTTATAAATGCCATATCGTCCTCTATATGTTCCAATATATTTATAGCCACTATGTTGTCAACATGTGTTCGTAACTTATTTTCCTCTATCCCGTCCATCTGAATTACTTCTATCCCCTGCACCGCTTCAAATTCTCTGGTTAAACTATCTACCACATTTCTATCCATATCGCTGGCGATTACCCTGTTGGAAATACTTCTAAGCAGTCTTGTATATCCGCTATGGCCCGCGCCAATCTCAAGGGTGGCGGCGTTGTTCTTTAAGTATCTTTCAAAGGATGAAAATACCCACTTGTGATAATTTACGGCGTAAGGCATCTCCGGCGACATTGTTGCATTGACTGCGCATCTTATCCCGTCGTTTTCCATTTCTCTCCACTATACTTAAAATTAAATCCCGGTGTCAACACTTCTTGCAAGATAATTCTTAAACCCTGAGACGACTGCGATGGCCTTGTCCTTATCGCCCGAACAATATACGGCAATGGAAACATCGTCAAACACCAGCTCAACAGTATAAACGTGCTGAGCTGCTCCGAAGCCTGGAATGACTGTGCCGTGCTGAAGCGCGATTTTCTCCACGAAGGCCACACCATCGGGATTTCCCGCCTCTATTTCAACGTGCCTTAGAGTAATTTCCTTTAGCTGAGTCAATGTCTTCAGAATTCTTTTTTTGTAGAGTGTCCCCTTTATGGCAATAGCAGCGATGTCGTTGTCATTGTCAAGAAACACAGCGAGTGCCGGCTTCCTGAAAATATACAACCAACTAAGCGGGTAAAAGACGGCAAATAAAACCGCCGTTACTGCATAGTGAATGTATTTCATATGTCCTGAGAGCGCAATCGCGGCAAAATAAGAAAACGCGGCACCGGCGGCAACAAAAGTCGAGGCCATCTCCCTGTTATACACGCCGCTGTGTAAGACGCTTCCTTTTAAAGCCTTAAAGGCCGTCGTCCTGAATATCAATGACCTGCTAATGAGTTCGAGGGTGTAATCAGGAGATGTGTCGTTCATAGCTATCCAGTTACCTTCCTGAGCTTAATAATTTGGAAAAGGGCAAGCGCGTCTTTCATCAGCTTTTGAGGTATTTGTTTTTCGATTTCATAGAGGTATTTAAAGGCAAATGCGGGTATAAGTGCCCTGTAGGACACTCCCCCGGACAGGAGGTACAAAAGGCAGTCGAAGTATCTGATTTCGACTACCTGAAGAGCGGGAAACCGCTCCTCGAAGAGCCGCCTGTCTCTGTCGAAAATAATCCAGGGCAGTGCAGAGTTAGAGGCACTCATGCGCCCGTCATCGGGAAGTTCCCAGTCCCAGTGTGGTTCACAGTTTTCATGGTGCAGATACCTCCATACAAAACGCGCGAAACGCGACATGCACGGCTCTACCATCAGCGCAACCCCGCCCGGCATCAGGCACCTGTCCAGTTCCGAAAAAAAACGCTGTGCATTGCTTATGTGATGAAGGGTGTTGAGGCAGTAAACCGCCCTCAGGCTGCCGTCGGCAAATGAAAGAGCCGCCGCGTCTTCAACCCTGTCGATGTTGGCATTTTTAACAGTGTCAGATGTAATTATCTCCAGATAAACGCCCTTAAGCAGCCCGGCCCCTGAGCCTAACTCCAGAGAAACGCCCTCAAGATGGGCGGCCTCAGCCTCGGCCTTTCCCACGGCGTCGAAGTAAATTTTATACCACTGGCGAAGAAACGGCTTGCTCAGAATAATCCGGCGGTGTAAGTTAATCACCTCCGGTTCGTCAATGTCGATGCCCCGTGCCTCTGGAAGCATCAGGATTTTTTTGATTTTATTTATCAGACCAATCATGCCCGGCTACCAGAATTTGCTGATAAGCCTACGCGTGATGCCATACTTAAAGATACACCTTAGGGCATGAAGCCCGTCTCTCCAGCCGATTTTCTTACCCTCGGCATATGTCCTGCCGTGATATGATATGCCTACTTCGTAAAGGACTGCCCCTCGCTGACAGAGTTTTATTGTTATCTCCGGCTCGAAGCCAAAGCGGTTTTCTTCTATGGGGATGGCCGTAATTACCTCTCTTTTAAAGAGTTTATAGCATGTCTCCATATCGGTAAGATTTATGTTAGATACCATATTAGTAAGCAGCGTGAGGAATTTATTCCCCACCATGTGCCAGAAAAACAGTACGCGGCTTGGGCCGGAAGGTACAAATCTGGAGCCATAGACGACATCTGCGCCTGATTTTAAAATAGGGACAAGCATGGCCTTTATGTCTTCAGGGTCATATTCGAGGTCGGCATCCTGCACTATGACCAGGTCTCCGGTGGCAGATTTTACAGCGGTTCTTATCGCTGCCCCTTTGCCCTGATTTTTTTGATGGTAGAGCTTGACGAAATCGCCGTCAAGGCCCTCTATGAGTTCCCTCGTACCGTCGTTTGAGCAGTCATCGACGATAATGATCTCTTTTTTGAGGCCAAGGTCAGTGTCTTCGATTTTTTTCAGGATATATAGAAGCGTATCCCTTTCGTTATATACGGGGACGATAAAGGTTATCGCACGTATTATAGTTGTGAAATCTCTGTTTTCCATAATGCCTGACCGCAGTATTATAACTTAACCGGCGCAATAAATTCACTCTGGGGCGGAATCCTTCAGGGCAATCGCACTATGATAGGGAGGCATCATTTCTTTGTCTGTCATTCCTGCGAAACATACATGAATAGAGTCAATATTCGCCCCCGCCCATGAAAATTGAGATGCCCTACTGCTAACATTTTCTCATTTCACGGTAAAGCAGCGATACGCATATAGTGCGTTTACCATTCCAGCCTCCGTGCATTTACATCTGTTTCCCCTGGAAAATATTGTTGCAAACACATGCGTTCTGCCCGTTATACCAAAATGCTTTCATAGAAGTAAGAAGAGTTGAATCATCCTGAAACAATCGAATCATCCTGAGCCTGTCGAAGGATGCTCCTTTATTCCACTATTCCACATTTCCCTATAAATCGACCTTTCGCCTCGAATGGCAATAAGGACATAACTCTCCCTCGCATCCCCAACAACCGTAATCAGGGTAACTGTAAGAGATGAGAATTCGCCGGTTTTTATGATTTCAATGCTCCCCGGCACCT
>JADFYO010000083.1 GCA_015233015.1 Nitrospirota bacterium
TAGGTTTTTTAGGGCGTTAGGGCTAATATAATCCCCTCGCAAAGGGAAATAAACTCTGAACCCCCTCACAAAAATCCCCCACAAACCTGAAACTGAGACCGCGGCTCAATTTGATGGTGGATTTAGGGCAGGCCGGCGTGATTTACTAATCGCCGGCTGCTGTTATATACTATGCCTGATGGTCCGGCCTGTCTCGTCCATTTGCAGCTTAGCCGGCAGGGCTTCTGTTGAATTGTGAAAATAATCAAACTTGAAATAAACGGCTTTAAGTCTTTCGCCGACAAGACGGTGTTCTCGATGCACCCCGGAACTACGTGTATTGTCGGGCCAAACGGCTGCGGCAAGAGCAACGTTGTAGATGCCTTCAGGTGGGTGCTCGGTGAACAGAGCGCCAAGACCCTTCGCGGTGAGAAGATGGAGGAGATTATTTTCAGCGGCACCAACGAGGTAAAGCAAAAGGGCATGGCCGAGGTAGCGCTGTTTTTTTCCGATTCCACTGACGGTAACGGCACAGGCAATATTGTCGAGGTAGCAAGGAGGCTTTACCGCTCCGGGGAGAGCGAATATTATATTAACAAATCCCGCTGCCGCCTGAAGGACGTCAGGGAGATTTTTCTTGACACAGGGCTTGAGGTCAAGAGCTATTCCATTTTAGAGCAGGGCAAAATCAGCGAAATTCTGAACACAAAACCTATTGAAAGGCGTTTTCTTATAGAGGAAGTCGCCGGTGTTATGAAGTATAAGGTGAGAAAATCTGAGGCGCTTGCCAAAATTGAACGCTCCAGGGCCAATCTCGACAGGATAAACGATATTGTCAGCGAGGTAAAGCGCACCATCTCCTCACTCGACAGACAGGTCAAAAAGGCCGAAAAGTTTAAGGCCCTGACCACCGAACTCAGCCTGATAGAGTTAAAAATCGCAAAACGGGATTATGCCCTGCTCATGGCTACCTATACAAGACTAAGCTCTGAAATCGACGCCCTATCGGCAGGACTTCAGGAAACCAGCGCGAGTATTTCAGAAAAAGAGGCCGCGCGCGAGGCAATAGGCAGGATAGTCGAAGAAAAACAGAAGGCCCTCGACACACTAAGCGATGCCCAAAGAGAGTTGGACAGGGACATCTCTGTGCTGGAAAAAGACATGGCCGTAAAACGCTCCGCCATCGATAATATATCAGGGCACACGGAGAGGCTCAATGCGCAGATAAACGGTTATTGCGCTGAGAAAGACGAGGCCGCGGCCAGGGTTCTGGCGCTGTCCCAGTCCGACCTCGATTTAGAGAGCAAGTGCAGCGCGCTTGATAAGGCAATTGAGGCCGATAAGAAAAAACTCGTCCAGACTGAAGAGTCCCTCGATGGCGTTGAGGATGAACTTAGGGAAAACAACCGCGTCCTGTTTAAGATCTCAGACGAGGTAAGCACAATCCGAAACGAGATATCAAAGATTCAGTCAGGCATTGGGGCGCTCAGGCAAAAGAAAGACTCCACCGCATCGTTTTTTAAACACGCGGCGGCAGAACTTGAGTCACACGAAAGCGAAATTAAAAAGTCAGAGCATACAATCCTTCAAAGACAGCAATCCATAGAATCAAATAAGGAAAAGAGAGACGCCATCACAATCCAGTCAGAGGCGCTGCATAAGGAGCTTGACTCCACTCGCGCAGGGATAGCCGCACTGAGAGAATCAATGGCTGCGGACACGTCGCGGCTTAAATCGCTGGAGGAGGTAACGGCTGCCGATTTAAACGTAAAGGAATTTACGCAAAACATAGAGGTCATGGCGCTATTGTCAAACATAATAGATGTCCCCCGCACATACGAAACAGCAATTGAGGCCGCCCTTGGAGATAAGATAAAAGGCTTTATCGTCAGGGATTTCGAGGCGCTGAAAAACGGTGTAAGGTTTTTAAAGGAGCGCGCCTCAGGGCGTACGGCACTTGTGGTAAACGCCCAAAGCACCCAACGTGCCCAATCTGAAGCTGAGGGTAACCCTCAGGACGGGGATGCCGTCAACGCCTTTGATGTGGTTAAAACGCCTCCGGAATATATGGAGACGATAAGGGCAATTCTTGGGAATTATTTAATAGTCGATGACATCGAGCGCGCCCTCACAGAGTTATCAAAGGGCAGCAGGTTTCACTTCGCCACGTTAGACGGCGGCATTGTTGAGCCATCCGGCGTTGTTACCACGGGAAAGGGTGGGACTATCTTAAAACATCTGCGCAATATCAGAGAACTCAGGGACAAGACTGCCACCTCAGCGGTGTCTCTGAATGCCTTGCAGGAAAGCCTTAGTACCGCTTCTCAACGGCGCGAGTCACTAAAAAAAGACCAGCAGACAATTGATAATATTCTCTCTGCAATGGACAAGGAAATCTCCCTGTTAAAAATCAATTATAAAAGACACTCCGAAGACAAAGACCGTTTAACACAAAAACTACACTATATGAAAGTCGAATCCGAGCAGATAGACAAGGAAATCAACGCCGGCAATGATAAACTCAGGCAGCGGCAGGAGGATGAAAGGCTCACACAGGGCCGCAAAGAAGAGATACACGCCTATTTAGAAGAGCTGAGGGACACGGTTACGGACAAAAAAGTTCACCTTGAGACCCTTCGCGCCTCCTTTACCGAGAAAAAGGCCTCCATAACCGGTATGAGAGAGAGACTAAGGGCTGCCCGGGCCGAACAAGCCTCACATGCAAAGAAAATAGAGACCCTCGACTTAAGAATATCCGGCGCCCATAAAGAGATAGAAACCCTGACCGTAAAACAGGAAACGCTTGGCGGAGAAATCCAGACAGATGAGAGGAGACTTGCCCTGCTCATGGAAAACGCGGCTGCCCTGAAGGCGAGGATTGCGGAGCAAAAGGTGCAAATCGAAGGCGATATAAGGATTTCTCACGATCTTGAAGGCGCACTTGGCACGATGCGCAATAAGTACGAAGAAACACGCGGACATCTTTCTGAGCTTGAGGTTCGTCTGACCGAGTCCCGTATAAGAATAGAAAACATAAAGGGCATTATAGCGACAAACTACGGCAAGGACATAAACGATATGAACGTGCCCCCTCTTTTAGAGGCAGAAGAGGAAAAAACGGCAGTCCTCAGGAAAAAAATCTCGGAAATCGGCCCGGTAAACCTCGCAAGCATCGAGGAGTACGAGGTGCTGACCACAAGGTATGATTTCCTCCTTGCACAGCAAACAGATTTGTTGACCTCGATAGCCGAACTCGATGAGGCCATCGCGAAGATAAACTCAACGACACGGCAGAAGCTGACCGACGGGTTTAATCTCCTGAATTTAAAATTCGACGAGACGTTCAAGAAATTTTTTGGAGGCGGACGGGCAGAACTCGTATTAACGGAATCGACAAACATACTGGAGTGCGGCATAGATATTGTGGTTCAGCCGCCGCAGAAGAGACTTCAAAACATAAATCTACTCTCTGGAGGCGAAAAAACCCTCTCGGCAATATCGTTAGTCTTTGCGGGCTTTTTAATAAAACCTACGCCCATGTGTATCCTCGACGAGGCAGACGCCGCCCTTGACGACTCTAATACCGTCAGGTTTGCCTCAATGTTAAGAGACCTTGTCGGCAAGACCCAATTCATAGTTATTACCCACAACCGCGTGACTATGGAATCAGCTGACTACATCTACGGCGTCACAAACGAAATACCCGGTGTGTCGAAGGTCATATCGATGGAGCTGGCAGCGGGGGATGTCAGTAAGCATATCTGATAAGAGGATTTTTTACCAGAGGTAACAATGGTGTGAGACACAAGGACGGCATACATCTCTTAACATACATACTCTTACTGCTCCCGGTGGTTTACATCGGCTGGCGTTGTTTGAATTATACCTCCGGAGTTCTTCCAGATTCCGACGCGGCTATTTTTGTGAACATCGCCCATCACCTGATAAATGGCAAGGTCCTGTACCGTGATGTGTGGGACCATAAACAACCCGTTATATTTTTAATCAATGCCCTGGCCCTGAAACTAGGTGACGGCACTTTTAATTCTATAAGGGTTGCGGAGCGGTATTTTGCCATTTGCGCGGCCTTCGCTTTTTTTGTAATCACTGCCAGGACATTTATCTCCTCGTGGATAACGGCCATATTTACGATTTTGTTTTTAATTTACTTTTATTCCCCTCTTACCTTCACCATGGGCAATTTTACCGAGGAATACGCCTCTGTCTTCATGCTTTTCGGCATACTTTATACATTAGAATCGATACGGCAAAAATCCACGGCCTTGATTATCCTCTCCGGTATTTTCTTTTCTGTCTCAGTTTTTACAAAGGAACCTTTTTTGCTTTCCGCGCTGCCGTGGATAGTCTATCTGATGGCAAAAAAGGAAGGCAGGCCTAAGAAGCTGCTATATCTTGCCGTTGGAAGCGTGCTTCCACTGATTATTGCCATTATTTATTTTATTCACACAGAAACTTTGAACAATTGGCTTAACGTGATATATTTTAATCTTGCAGCGTCAAAATACGGCCTTGTGCACACATCGGCCATTTCTGAAAGGATAGCCGCAAGTGTCAATATTTTTACGAAGCTGGTTTTATTTGCCAGGACAGTAGATATATTTTTTGCGGCAGGCGTTATAAGCGTGTTTCAAAGGTCTTTTGTACGGGAGTATAAGCATATTCCTGTTGTGATTGTCCTTTGGTTTATAATGAGCCTTATTGCGGTGAATATTCAAAATAACCATTTCAATCATTACTATATTCAGGTTGTGCCGGGCTTTATAATGGCGGCGGCCTCTGGTGCGGCATTTCTGATGTTTAATCTGAGGCGTGTGGCCGGCCGGATTACTTCCACTGTCTCGATATTCGCTGTTTTGATATTATCCGTTATAATTTTTGACCGCGACATTGCAAAGACCGCCTATGACATGATAACAAGTGAAGCATTGACCGTGGCAGACGAACCGATAGCTATTTATATAAAAGAGCACACCCAAAAAAGCGACGCCATATGGGTACCATCGTACGATAAATATATATATTTGCAGTCGGGGAGACTTTCACCAACAAAATACCTGTTCATGTTCCCGCACATTTTCATTACTCCAACAATGAATGAGACCTCAGAGGAAAAGCTGCGTTGTCTTAGAGAGGATTTGCAGAGAAACCCACCGGTATTTATATTCATAACACATTTAACCGAACTGGACTACCTCGGTCCGGCTGGAATTCCACAATGGATTAATAACAACTACACGTTAGACAGCACGTGGTATAACGGACTATTACTAAGGAAAACCTGACAGAAAAAACATAACTTTAGGGCGTGATTACTGAGGCCAGAGGCATTCGACAGTGCGAATGCCTCTGATTTAAATTAAGCGTTACTCTTTTGGTTGTGCCTTCTTTTGCACATGTTCTTCAGACATCGACTTCCTGTGCTGCTTGTGGAAATCCACCATAAAGAGCAGGAACTTAGCCTGCTGCTCTTCTGAAAGAATGCCCTTTATCTCGGTTTTTTCCGACTCCATCATGGCCTTAAACGCGCTATGGTCTGCCTCTATCTTCCCCAGCAAGTCTTTTATGGCGTCAGCCTTCTTGTTATTGACGGCCTCTCTGAGCGCTTTAATGTTATCCTTGGCAGATTTCCTGGCTTCGTGTCTTTTCTTGTCATAATTATCCATTACAGCAACGAGTTTTGCGGAGGTTTCTTTGTCGGGGGCGAGAGCCTTGAGCAGCTTTTCCCTTCTCTCCTTTTTCATGGCCTTGAATTTCTTATTAATTTCCGGCACTTTCTTATCAGTGTTCTGTGTCTCAGCTTCGGCATTGCAGGTAATCGAAAAAAACATCATCAAACACAACGCCGCCACAACTCCGGCTAATTTCTTCATGTAACTCCTCCATCTGAAACTTAGGGTTACCCCTCACAAAGTGGGGTGCGGCTTACTTCACCGCTTGATAGCTAAGACACAGGGACACCGGAAAAGGTTTAGTTTCATCCCCATGATTTGTACCATTACAGCCGCGCTGTTTGAGAGATAAATAAAACTAAAGTATTCTTATACTGCAACCGATAAGAGAAGTGTATGGTATATTAATTAATATAGTATTATAACAGGGAGGTTACCATGTCAGTTGACAGCGTCAGTCCTAGTGGAGGTTTGGTCTATAGTGGTTATCAACAGTCCATAGCTCAGCAGGCTACTACCGGTACTGCACAGGGCACGACAGACGGCGATAACGATAAGGGAAAAGTTGGAGGTTCCAAAGGCGGCGGACATAATAATGCCTTTATGAACAGCATAATGCAGACTTTGAGCCAGCTGGGAATTGCCCCGAATCTTCAGCCCAACGCACCACAGTCCACAACAGAGGCGGCCGACACAGGTACCAACAACACACGCTCAGGCGCCAATAACGGCGATAAGCAGGCCCTTCATGCCTTCATGCACAGCTTGTTTCAGGCCGTAAATCAAAATGCGAATCAAACGGCTCAGGGTACTCAGACACCGGCAGCAGGAACCACCACCGCCACCCCTTCAGCCGCCGATAACTATGCAAACCTGACGGCAAATCTCCAAAGCCTTCTGCAGAGCATTAACTCAAACACAAGTGGAACAAATAGCGGCGTTTCTCAGTTGAACAGTGCTTTCCAAAACCTGATACAAACCCTGCAGGGTGGCGGCACTAGTACCACTGGCACATCGGGGACGACAAATCCCACAGCCAGCGGTCTGACTGCGCTTCAGGCATTCCTGCAGGCATTGATTCAAAATCTGCCTGCTCAGCAGCAAGGCGCTAGTGCCCTCAACACTTCAGGAAACATCCTCAGTACCGAGGCATAGGGCGCGCACGCAACGGCATACTTTTTAAGTTTAATATACTTTTAAAATTGACAGCAGAATTCCCCCCATGAGGGGGACAGTGGCAGGGAGATACAAACGCGGGAAATTGAGATTAAAAACGAACGCATATTAGACATAATGAATTGCCTTGCGCCGTTTCTTCATGGTAAGGGGACGGCGATTAAATTATCGCTTATTGCTTTTTTTTCACGCGGCCATCTTCTGATTGAGGATATGCCGGGCCTCGGCAAGACGACCCTTGCCATTGGCATTGCAAGGGCACTTGGCTTGGACTTCGGGCGCATTCAATGTACCAGCGACCTCCTGCCGTCGGACATCACCGGCCTGTCAATTTATAACAAGAACAAGGGGGAATTCGAGTTTCACAAAGGGCCAATCTTCAGCAATATCGTCCTCGTCGATGAAATTAACAGGGCAACCCCCAAAACGCAAAGCGCTCTGCTTGAGGCTATGGGTGAGAAACAGGTTACAATAGAAGAGCAGACATACAAGCTCGTGAAACCATTTTTTGTCCTCGCCACACAAAATCCGGTTGAACAGTACGGCACATTCCCTCTGCCTGAGTCGCAGCTCGACAGGTTCATGCTGAAAATCGGCATAGGCTACCCGCCCAAAGAGGCTGAAATGCAGATCCTCAGAGGAGGCAGCAGGCGCGAGGAACTCTACTCCATCACTCCAATTATGGAGAAGTCCGAAGCGGTCGAAATGCAAAACCATATCAAAGATAACATCTTTGTATCGGAAAAAATCCTCGGCTACATAATGAATCTTGTTGAGCTGACGAGGACACATAAATACATATATGCGGGGCTTTCTACACGCGGGGCGCTTGCCGTTACCAATACGGCAAAGACACACGCATGGCTTTGTAACCGGGATTTCGTTATCCCTGAAGACATTAAGGCCCTTGCCGAATTCACTATCTCCCACCGTGTATTGTTTAAAGAAGACATCGATTCAAACACAAAGAAGGAGATTGTAAAATCCATAATAGAAGACCTTCCTACCCCGGCGTAATCAGGATAAACAAGGCCGGTTGGATTTACATAGCGCTGTCTATCTTTCTGGGTGTTTCGGCGGCAAACACAGGAAATAACCTCATTTATCTGATAACGGCGGCGATGCTCGGCTTTATGGGCGTATCGGGGATTTTCGGGAAACGAAATCTGAGCAACATCGAGGTCTCAGTTGAGGCCCCCCCTGAGGTGTTCGCCGGGGTAGAATTCCCGATGAAGATTACGCTTGCGAACCATCGCGGCTTCCTGCCGGGCTTCCTGCTTAATGTATCGGCGGGGGGCGCCCAAGTCCTTTTTCCATTTATCGATACAAGAGCGGCGCAGTATAAGTATGTCCCTTTTCAGTTTCCCGCCCGCGGGGCGCAGCATATAGGGGAGGTTCATGTCTGCTCGGTATTTCCGTTTAATTTCTTTATAAGGTGCACACCAGTAAGCCGCTCCCATGAGTTCGTCGTATTTCCAGCTCCAAAGAAATGCAACCTCCACGGTGCCTCCGATAAAAACATGCGATCAGGCGGTGAAAGGCCGTCAGATAAATCGGGCTTTGACTCGGACATCGTCTCCATCAGAAACTACATACACGGTGACCCGCTCAAATACATCAGCTGGAAGGCAACGGCGCGCGCGGGCAAACTAAAAACTAAGGAGCTGTCATCGATGTCCTTCGACCCGGTGCTTATAGACTTCGGCAAGACCGGCATTGCGGACACAGAAGAGAGAATATCCTGCATAACACATGCAATTCTGTCCCTGATAAAAAGAAACATCCCCGTAGGGCTTAAAATTAACGATAAGGTCTTCCCGCCCGGCGCCTCACACGCCGCAAGGGCCGCGATGCTGAATGCCTTAGCGCTGCTGCCGGCAGATAATTAAAAGTAAGCGTTTAAATAACCACAAAATGGATGCCGCGGGTATGTAAATAAATCTCAGGATAATGTTAATATAGGTGAGCGGGCCGGTGTGGTGGAATTGGCAGACGCGACGGACTCAAAATCCGTTGAAGGCAACTTCGTGGGGGTTCGACTCCCCCCACCGGCAATTCAATAAAAACAAGGGGTTAGACGGTTATCGTCAACCCCTTTTACTTTTTTGTTCAAATTTTGGGGAAAGAATAGGGAAAGTCAGGCTCGCGTAAACCCTAACAGCCGCAAATATCCCATTGTCGTAGAGATATTGCTGTGACCAAGTCTTTGCATAATTTCCAAGGTGCTCATGCCGCTGTTGGCCCAGATAGAGGCTCGGCGGTGCCGGAGATTGTGCCAAGCCCACGGCTTTTGTCCGCATGAACGCGCTGCATTACCCAAAGAGTGCTGATAGTCCCCGCAAGCTTCTGCTAAACCCTTGAAGTCTGCGGTTATACATGCCGGTCGTGGTACGAAGCGCGGGGTTAGTGTTGAGTTCTTGGCTTTCCTTGTCCAGAGAACTACTTGCTCACCGGCTATTTCCGGGTTATTGAAAAACCGGACGGCTTCGTTGATACGACATCCAGTTTCCTGAACGAAATCAAAAAGAACTTTTCGCGCCGGAGTTAATTTACCATAGACCTCTTCGATTTCTGCATCTGTCGGAATGTGCTTTAGTTTCTGCTCTATCGGATAGAGACCTAGGCCATGTGCCGGATTTCGTATATCAAGGTCATGGATTTTGATGCCCCATTCAAAAAGGGCATGTATGATCCTCTGCATCTCCCTGAGTTTATGGTTGGTCGATCCCTTGTCAGCCAAGCGTTTAGCCTCACGGGCAAATAGCTCGTGAAGTTGCTTTTTGGTTATCTGTGACACTTCCACATCTCCGATATAATCCAATAGCTGCTTGAAATACCGCTTTGTGTCCTTGTAATACTGAACACTTCTCTTGGCCTGAAGCTCATCAAGCCGGTCGTTCATGAGGCTCAAGAGCATAATGCAGTTAGTAGGATTGCGCGCTTCCTTGTCCACTCTGCTGATATATTCTCTTTCAGCCTTCTTTGCTTCCTGCTTTGTAAGATATATACACTTAGAGCAATACTTGTTACTCAAATACTGTCCTCTGAATAACCACCTTACGCCCTTGGATAGTTTCCGGCTATATACTCCCATTTTCTCATCTCCTATTGTTGCAGCCTCGTTGAGGCTGTTCAGTTTCTGGTTGTAATCCCGCCTCGGCTTTGGATATAATCAAGCTATGGTGTATGGCTTACAGGTAGGGGTAGAGTCTTTCAAAATTTGGGTTGGTTTAAGGCGGTAAGAGGAAACAGGAGGTGTCTATGGACACCAAATTCCTCTCCGCTAAGGAGGTCGCCGTCCTGCTGGGTCGATCCGAAAAGTGGGTCTATTCCAACAAGACGGCCATTCCGGGTATGTTCTACCTCGGCAGATCATACTTTTGGGATCAAGTTGTCCTCCTTGGAACCCTGAAAGACTTGGCAACCCGTCCTGCCAAGTTAGGAGCAAGAAGCGGCGGCAAGCCTATTGGCGACCGTCATTCCCTGCTCTAAGTCCATGAGGGGTGGGGTTATTACTCCACCCCTACTGATAAGCTCCACAAGCCTTTTTCTCTGTTCATATCCTTGCCTTACTCCTCATTTTTATTATAGAAAGGCACACGGATATTGGAAATGGAAACCATCGGAAAATTAAAGACATTTTGGGAACTTATTCCTATTGAACAGGCTATTCGTGGCCTTGGGCTAAGATCAGACCAAGTACCTGTTCCGTATCGCCAAGTACCCGCATCGCGGCGGCATACGGTGAAATCTTTGTTTCCTCCGCATAGCGGGTGATATAGCGATAACCATTGCCCAGCGCCTTGTCCGCTTCCTTGCCAATGAGCTTGCAAAGCACGATGGCTCCAAGCTCGGCTACGATTTCCTGCCTCCAGTCCTGACCGGGGGTCAGTTTACCCTTGATCCGATGGTGGGCGCAGTGGCACAACTCGTGGAAAAAGACGCTTTCCTCCGGTGAGGCCAGAACTATTTCCTTGCGCCCTTGGGAATATGCGCCATAGAAATATGGACTTTTGGCAACAGCTCTGACGCTGATGCCCCATTCCGCAGCCCTTTTCAAAAGCGGCAACTCCGGCACTATTAGCTCCGTGTAGTCCACCGGTATGCCGTCGGTGTCTTCGACCCTAAAGACCGGCACGAGCATGAAGCCGCGCACGACCTTTTCATCATCATTTTCATCCTTGTCCTTTTTGACAATAGGCGCAAGGATATGGATCGCCCGGCTCCCCTTCCTTGGGTACCGTCCGATCTTGTTCCACTGCCGGATGCCGCGCGCGTCCTGTGTGCCGCTGAAATAGGCCAATAGTTTGTTAAGCAGTGACCACTTGGCTAATGGGATGTCCGCTGGCGGATAGCACGATAGAGCTACCGCTTCGGGAATATCTCCGCTTTCGAACCGCTCCAGAATCACACTCAAGGCTTCTTTTACTTTCATGCTCATTTCCTCCTTTCGCTGGCTGATTTAAAGAACTGCTGTCAGTCTATGCGGAGAATGAAAGGCGCGAAAGACGGTAGAATTTGCGTAAAAAGGCAAATAATATCCAAGATATTATCTATTTCTTGCATTTGCTTTCAGTTCTGCTTCTATTTGCTTGCGCGATTTGGTGTATTTCGCCCTCGATGCCGCGATAATTTCATCCCTGTATGAAACTCCCACCTTTGGCGGCGCAAGCGTGGCGGCGCTAAACGGCTGAGAAGTCACCCCGTCGATTAAGAGCTTGAGGTATATGTGGTGATTTGGCAGGCTCACTAAATCGCTCTCTTTGAAAGTTGAAAGAAATTCTCGACTGAGGTAACTGGCATCTTTAGCCCCGACACGAAAAGATATGATCGTTCCGACATTGCCGAAAACCGCCGTCCTGATTTCTTTCTCCAGTTGCTCGATATACTGATGGGCCAAGATCAGGCTGAGGCCATATTTACGAGCCTCGGATAATATGTCGGCAAACGATTCGGTCAGAAAATTGTGCACTTCGTCAACGAATAGATAAAAATACTTGCGTTCGCTTTCCGGTAGATTGGCCCGGCTCATGGCCGCTAATTGAATTTTGGTCACAATCATAGCTCCTAAGAGCGCGCAATTATCTTCGCCGATCTTGCCTTTGGCTAAGTTGACGATCAATATCTTGCCTTCGTCCATAACCTTGCGGAGCTTAAAGGTGTTTTCCTTATGCCCGACAATATTTCGGAGCGGCACACTGGAGAGAAACTGCCCCATCTTGTTTAAAATGGGGGCAATGGCGCTGGAGCGCATCCAAGCCGAATAATGCTCATATTCCTGAAACCAGAAATCTCTCAGTTGAAGATCGGCAATCTTTGTCAGAACCCTTGATCGGAACGACTTGTTGGTCAAAAGCCGTGGAATATCCAGCAGGGTGCTATTCTGATATGCCAAAAGAGTTAAAATCGAATTTCTCAAGATATGCTCCAGTCTCGGCCCCCAGAACTCAGCCCAGATTTTCTTGAAGACTGATAGCAGACCGGAGGCTACCAAGTGATGATAATCCGGGTGGATGCTCTCCAAGGGATTAAAGGCAATGGGATAGTCAATGTCAGACGGGCTGAAATAGATGACATCCTCAATGCGTTCTTTAGGAATATGGCCTAAAATGTTTTCGGCTAAATCCCCGTGGGGATCGATTAAGGCCAGGCCATTTCCGGCCTCAATGTCAGCGATAATCATATTCTCCAGCAATTCTCGGTGAAGTAAAAATGCAAGTAAGGAAGGGGGAAAAGAGAGGGAGTAAGAAATATTTTTCGCGCAGCGGGAGTATATACATATATATAGTCTAGATTTTTTTAATGATGTATGTTT
>JADFYO010000084.1 GCA_015233015.1 Nitrospirota bacterium
TGGACTATGAAAAATATAAGGACTTACTTAAAAAGCACAGATTTTTGTCTTAAAAACTGGCTCCGCTATGGTACAATAATAGGGAATTATAATTGTCGTTGACGGGAAAAATAATTGTCGTTGAACAGCATTCCCCTCCACAGCAGTTATTAAGGATTTCTTGTATAAAAGCCCGCGATTTAGTTAGAGTAAGTCCAATTATATGAATAGTAGTACCTCTTTCGTTTCTGAGCGATCTGCAAATTATTTGTTTACATTCTCGCTGCATTTCACCATAAATAGGAAAGTGTGTTGAGGCAGTTAACATTCTATGCATATGCTCAATTTTATCTTTTATTGATGTAGTTTGTGATTTTATTTCAACTGCTTTTTTCTTTAGTTCATGGATTGCTAAGTATATGCCAATAATTACCCCAATAATACCAACCGTTACACTCGAGAGTAGACCAATGCTTTGATTTGTCTCACATTTTGAAAGAGCATAACCTATTACCAAGCTAGAATAAATAGAAAAAACTGATAAATATAACCCCTTATGTGGCCACGACCAAAAATTCTCCCTGACCTTATTTAACCTCTTGTCTAAGGAAATAAAAATCGTGTCAGGGGCACTGGCATCAGCCACCGGCTGCGGTATCTTTATTTCGGGTGTAGTATCCTTCTCATTCATTTGTTCCTCCCTTTTTTACAACTAATATCCAGCGGTTGTTCCCGCGCTTATTCTCATCTCATTCAAACGCCATAATTATATAATCATAAAGTTTTTACTATTGTCAATACTTATTTTCACCTATTGTCAATTATAATAAACCAATATTGTCCAGTAAAGAATAATATTCTTATAAATTATATGTTTTTTCTAATGGTGGCCATTAGTAAAAATGTGCAAATTCAACCAGTTATGATTTCTAATGGACACTCTGGGTTATACCATTTTCTGAAATACTGGATTCCTGCTTTCACAGGAATGACAGACTTTAAATCTACTCATATGATTGCAACTCAGTCTTATATCAAAATAAAATCAGAGGAGTATTTTGGAGACATCCTTCGACAGGCTCAGGATGATTCCTATCAAGAAGGATTCTTACCGTAGATGATTTTAGGGGATGATTACATAGAAGTCACCACGAGCCATTGAACACCCTTAGTATAGGGCACCATAAGCTGTCTGGCATCACGGTTAACGGAGCATCCTGCCCTTGCCGAAGGACGCCCCCTATATTTCTTAAACTACGCGGCTATTTTCTCCTGCGCTGGAACTTCATCTTCCTGCGGAGCTTCTTGTGCTTGTGCTTGGACATCTTCTTCTTTCTCCATTTTTTTACATTACCCACTATGCTGCCTCCCTGTATGATTATTTTTTATTTGTTCCATAAATGTCTCCAGCTGCATCACCGTCGTGTTAGACTCTGTGCCGTCATAAGGGATGCTGATAGAGGGAACTGCGTAATCCCTGCTTAATGCCCTCATCAACGCCGACACAATCGTGCCCGGCATACACCCAAACGGCATCGTGTTTACTATGCCGGCAACGCCGCGCTCTGCCAAATCAACCGACTTCCCTATGCTCAGTATCGTCTCACCCTCAAATGACTCATCCACGTACGGCCGCGCCTTCTTAATTATCTCGCGCGTGTCCGGTTCGTGCAGCGTCTTTAAAAATCCCTTAAAATACTTGTGATACTGCCTCTCTATGTTCTTTTTATACAGCCTCTTTATTATTATGTCTATAGTAGCAGAATAATCCTTTTTAATCAAGGCATGTTTAAGTCCGAAATAATTTACGTAATATATCCACTCCTCAACCGGCGCAAGCCAGACCTCACCGCCTAGTGACTCTATCTTCTCGATGAGATTTTCATTGGAAAACTTGTTAGACCTGACAAATATCTCCCCCACTACGCCTATCAACGGTCTTCCGGCGGTACGTTCAACCGCAATCGCCCCAAAATCTGTGCGCATGTTCTTTAATATGACCCCCATCTTAGGCTTATCACACCTTATGGAATCATAAATCTGCATTAAATATTTGTCATAGACCGCCTGCGTACGCCCTTTTTCAGTCTCATAGGGACGAGTTTCATGCAGACACTTCGTAAGAAGCTCGATGGCGACAATCCCCTTCCACGTGCGGGTTATGAAATCCCTGCCCGCTATCCCTAAGTCCTCGTAAAAAGACGTATCCTGTACCGGCGAGAACAATTGGACGTCCTTTAGACCGATATTATCGAGTAGCAGCCGCTGAAATACATTATACTGCCCGAACCGGCACGGCCCTGTCCCCGACGGCATGAAAAATGCCGAATGTCCAGCGTCAAATCCCTCAGAAAACACCTTCCTCAGCATGTCGCCAGTTGTGACGGCGCATGGGTAACACTCCTTGCCTGAGACGTGCTTTCTCCCAAGCGCAATAGACTCGGCGTCGCTTGGCGGCAGCACCTCTGCGGCAATCCCCGAATACTCGAAGGCCCCGGCAATGGCAAAGGCATGGTCTGACATGCGCGGTATATAGATTATGTTGTCCTTCGATGGCCGCATAATCGGCCTTACAAGCTGCTCAACTGGCCTTGACGGCCTTGTCTTTCTATTTTCTATGCTGTCTAAAAATGCCTCACAGCGCGTTATAGCACCGGCGTCGGCGCTGTGTTCATCTATTTCGAGATGTAAAAAAGGTTTATCGCCAAGTTCGTCCTTAAAATATTTTAGGATAAAGGAGTCCGGCCCGCAGTTAAAATTCCCGATGTATATAGGATACAGGTATGGGTTGTCCTTGATAAACCTTGCCGCCTTTATAATGCGTTGCCCGCTTCGCCAGTACATCTCCTGCCAGCGGTCGCTTATGTCAACCTTCGTAAGCGGCAGCATGTCCATCGGAATGGAAAGGACGTTTAATGAGGACAGTTTTTTTGGTATCTGGAGGTTTACGCCGCTGTCGAACGCGTTGTATGGTCTGCCTATGATAACAATGGTCTTTTCGGCAAGCCCTAATAGCACCTCACTGCCGCGTTCCTGCATCTCTATATAAAACTCCTCCTGGGCGTTTTTCGCGTCTTTTATTGCCTTTTCTATTGTCTTTGTTGACAGGGAAAAGCTCCTGAACGTCTTTTTCAGCTCTTTTGTCAGGAAACTGTCGCCGCGTGTAAAGTCTATCACAGGCTTAAACAGGCGCATATGCTTAAAGGCCGCCTTTGACAAATATGGCATGGTCTGGGTATATGGACACGGCGAGCCTTTCGAGAAATCCTCACCGGGGGCATTGACGTTGATAAAAGACGGCAAAAATATATTCTCGATACCCTGCGCAAGCAGCCATTTGACATGCCCGTGGGCAACCTTCACAGGGAAACACGACTCAGACAGCACCGTCTCAACGCCAAGATTTACTACCTGCCTGTTCGTCTTTGGCGATACCACGACCCCAAAGCCCAGCTCACTCAGAAGCGTAGTCCAAAAGGGCAGAAATTCATGGAACAGGAAGATATACGGGATACCAAGTATTGGTTTCCCCTTGCCGTTTGAGGATGGCAGCGGCGTTGGTACATAGCCCTTCCAGAGGAGTTCCTCTCTGAAGGCGAAAAAGTCCTCGAGGTCTGACTTCTCTTTTATGTCATATTTCTCGCACCTGCCGCCGTAGAAGAGTTTCCTCGTTTCGCCCTCTATCGAGACGCGATTTATCTCGCACACGTTGGAACAGCTCTTACACTCAAATGACGAGACCGAATAGGGCCGCGTGGTTATCGAAAATCCCTTAAAGGCCGAGGACTTTACAGCTTGCATGGCGTCTCTGGCAATCAACGCCATTCCAATGGCCCCGGTAACGTCGTGATTTGGGGGAACGGTTACCATTTGGCCGGTGAACTTCTCAAACGCCGCCACTACGGCCTTGTTATGTGCCGTGCCGCCCTGAAAAAAGATCTTTTTGCCAATCCTTTTGCCGGCGACTACTCTGTTAATATAATTTTCGACAATTGAGTATGACAGCCCGGCAAGCAGGTCATTTTTCTCTGCCCCGCGCTGGATATTGGCCATCAGCGAGTTTTCCATAAACACCGTACATCGCTCGCCCAGATTGCATGGCTGGTGCGAGGAAAACGACTCGGCCGCAAACTCCTCTTTTATGGAGATGTTGAGTTTCTCCGCCTGTTCTTCTAAAAATGAACCCGTACCGGCCGCACATGCCTTGTTCATCTCAAAGTCCGTGATGACGCCGTCGTCGATGGCAATGTACTTGGAGTCCTGGCCTCCTATCTCAAAGATCGTATCAACGGTATTGTCAATGGAAATCGCGGCGGTGGCCTGAGCTGTGATTTCGTTTTTCACAATGTCAGCGCCTATGAAATCGGCAATCATATATCTGCCTGAGCCTGTAGTGCCTATTCCCGCGATTTCAACATATCCGGCGATTTCTTTTTCTATCTCGATAAGTCCCTGCATTACGGCCTCAATCGGCCGCCCGGCAGTCATTAAATACCGGCGGGCAAGCAGATTCCCTTCTTTATCTATGACGGCGAGATTTGTGCTTATCGAGCCAATATCCACGCCCATGTATGCCTTTATCTTCATATTCTCTTCAGAAAAACACGAAACGCCCTGAGCAGGAGGCTCTATCTGTTTGACCGAAGGAGCAGTATTTACATGCCTTTCCATAAAGCCGTCGCCCGGCGTTATCAGGGGCGGCCTGCCTGCCTCGGCATATTTGGCCGACCTGAGGTACTTATCGATAAGGGATATGTCGAGAGCCTGGCGCTCACCTGATTCCATATCTTTTAAGACAGCGCCAATGGCAACCATAAACTCGCATCTTTCGGGCACTATGATACCGGAAAGCTGAAAAACCTCCCTGAATGCCCTGACCATCCCCTTGTTCAGGGCCACGCCACCCTGAAATACCACATCGGGAATCACTGCCCGGCCCTTGATTATTGTGCCCTTGAAGTTTCTCGCAACGGCAAAACACAGCCCTGCGACGATGTCCTCCACCGGTGTTGCTATCTGCTGCAGGTGTATCATGTCGCTCTTAGCAAACACACTGCACCGGCCGGCAATACGCGGCGGGTTTTTGGTTATCACGGCCATCTCGCCAAACTCCTCTATCGTGAGCCGGAGCCTTTCTGCCTGCTGGTCTAAAAATGACCCCGTACCGGCGGCGCACACCGAGTTCATCGCAAAATCCCTTATGCCGCTTTCATCGAGGATTATAAACTTCGAGTCCTCTCCACCCATCTCGATTATGGTGCTGGCCGATGGAAAGAATTTTTTTGCGGCATATGACTGGGCGGCAAGCTCGTTTGTGTGCCTTATACCCAGAATGGCGGCAATCGTCTTTCCAGCCGTGCCGGTAATGGAAACCGATATATCTTCCCGGTTTCCGGCCAGGTTCATAGTGGCGAGGTTCTTATACGCGACACTTATGGAATGGCCCTTGTGCCTTTCATATACGCTCTTAACGACACTGCCGTTGTCATCCATAACTACAATCTTAACGCTGACAGACCCGGCGTCAAGCCCGATATACTTCAATAACGTCCTCCTTCATATTATGCAAAATTTGCGAAATAATCTTCGGAGTTACCCGCACAGACATATATTATATTACATCTGTGCTATAAATTAATACTGCCATTGTTATAAAATAGAGTGTTCTGTGTCCATAAGTTTGGGAGCCGGAATGTTGGAAGGAGGTAATCTATGGAAAATATTATCAGACTAGACGGCAACAGGCTTGAATTACCTGTAAGCTTAAAAGAAGGCATGTTAGTGCCGGGCATTATATACGTTGACACTGCCCTTGAGCAGCATCTCGAGACACAGTCAATTGAACAGGTGGCAAACGTTGCTACACTGCCCGGCATTGTGGGTGTATCGATGGCAATGCCGGATATTCACACCGGATATGGGTTTCCAATCGGCGGCGTTGCCGCTTTTGATGTAAACGACGGGGTGCTCTCCCCCGGTGGCGTGGGCTATGACATTAATTGTGGCGTGAGGCTCCTCAGGAGCAATCTCACAAGGGGTGAGGTGCTTCAGAGTATGAAAGACCTCGTCGGGGTTATTTACACAAACATACCGTCCGGAGTGGGCAGTAAGGGGCATGTTAAACTAACGCTCGATGACGAGCGGGCGATCCTTCGGAAAGGGGCGCTCTGGGCGGTTGAGCATGGCTATGGAACGGCAGATGACCTGGATAAGACCGAATCCGCCGGTTGTATTGAAGGGGCAGACCCTGCTGCAGTTAGTGAAAAGGCGCTTGAGCGCGGTAAAAACCAGCAGGGCACGCTTGGCTCAGGCAACCACTTTCTCGAAATACAATACGTGAGCGAGATATTTGACGAAGCGGCGGCTAATGCCTTTGGCCTGTTTAAAGGACAAATCACCGTAATGATACACACCGGCTCACGCGGTCTTGGGCATCAGGTCTGTACCGATTACCTTGCCACGATGGAGAAGGCGTCAAAGAAATACGGCATAAGACTCTACGACAAGGAGTTAGCGGCGGCGCCGTTTAACTCCCCTGAGGCACAACAATACTTTATGGCAATGAAAGGGGCGGCGAATTATGCATGGGCAAACAGGCAATTCATAATGCACAGCGTAATGGAGGCGTTTTCGAAGGTCTTAGGTGCGCACCCTGCGGCTTTAGGCATGAGCCTCGTCTATGACGTAGCGCATAATATCGCAAAGGTAGAACATCACATCGTCGATGGGAAAAAGAGGGCGCTCATTGTCCACAGAAAGGGTGCCACGCGCGCCTTTGCCAAGGGGCATCCAGAGCTGCCGGATTCGTATAAGCACATTGGCCAGCCGGTATTAATCCCCGGCGACATGGGCAGGGCCTCGTATGTGCTGGCTGGCACGGAGGCCGCTATGTCTGAGACCTTTGGCTCAACCTGCCACGGCGCGGGGCGCCTGATGTCAAGACACAAGGCGATTAAATCGGCAAAGGGGCGGGCGATTTGGCGTGAACTGCAGGACAAGGGGATAACGGTTATGACGGCCGGCAAGACAACACTGGCAGAGGAGATGCCGGAGGCATATAAGGACGTCTCAAATGTCGTTGAAATAGTCCACAGCGCCGGGATCTCAAAAAAGGTGGCTATGCTGAAACCCCTCGGCGTGGTGAAGGGATAGCGGTTGAAAAAAATAGGAAGGATAAACTTCGCAAACCTCTACCCGATATTCTATTGCCTTGAAAACCCGCTCTCAGCTTCCAATTCCACAACTGAATACGAATTCACCGACGGTGTGCCGTCAGAGATTAACGCACTGTTACGAGAGGGGCTTATAGACGCCGGGCCTTCGTCGTCTATTGAATATTTGCGAAGTCCGCAGCTATATAATCTTATAGACGGCCACTCTGTAAGCTCCTTTGGCCGTATTATGAGTATTATCCTGTTTAGCCGCGTAGAAATTGAGACACTTGACGGTAAAACCGTCCTGAGTTCATATCAGTCCGAGACATCGACCGGCCTTCTGCGCATAATTCTTCGTAAGTTTTACAATCTGAATGTTGAGATAAAGACCTCGCGCGCACCTCTTTCAGAAGGTCTGAGAGAACACCCGGCGTATCTCCTGATCGGAGACAATGCCCTCATCGAGGCGGCGTCAACCCCAACTAACGCCCTCTTTCGTTATGACCTCAGCTCCATCTGGTATGAACAAACGGGGCTCCCGTTTGTCTTTGCGCTATGGATAAGCAGGAAGCAGTTCGAAAGCGGGGACGCGGCTGAACTGCGGACTGCCCTTGACAGGGCTAAGGCAGAGGCCGTGTCATCTTTTGAAAGCATTGCCAAAAACAGCCCATACATGAACCGGTTCACCGCAGAGGGTCTCGTCTCGTATTGGCGCACTATCTCATATGATCTTACGAAGATGCATATGGACGGGTTAGAGCTGTTTGGGAAATATCTCAGTGAACTAAGGCTGCTTTGATTTGACCCTCTGTTGGGCTTCCCTCAGGGAGATGCGCCCACTTCGCGCCCCCTTCGCCCCCACCACGCCGCCCCCACTTGGTGACGACCACGGGTGGTCAGCAGAT
Source organism: Nitrospirota bacterium (assembly GCA_015233015.1). Classification (GTDB taxonomy): domain Bacteria; phylum Nitrospirota; class Thermodesulfovibrionia; order Thermodesulfovibrionales; family Magnetobacteriaceae; genus Magnetominusculus. The sequence continues at coordinate 8,039 of JADFYO010000084.1, forward strand.
ATCACCGTATCCTTACTCCGGGTCAATCAGTGTGAATAAACACCGCCGGTTACTCCCCAATAATTAAGCAGGCCTGAGTCCGAACAGGTATAGCCTTTAAGATTACGTTTGGGTGATGTGGTACCCTGATAACATGACATGCCGATAGTTGAGCAATTAAATGTGGAGCGGCCAGTGGCGCTGCTTCCATTAGAGGGGAGACCGGTGACGCCGGGAGTGTATGCCCCGGACATGTCAAGTTTGCCGCCATAATATGCCGATGTGCCGGTGGTGCCGGTATCATTGGATAAGTCAAATATCGCTATTCCATTAAGATAAACCGCCTGCCCGCTGAATGACAGAAGGGCTGACCTGCCAGCGGGGACCCTGCCAAAAGCAGTTCCTGTGTTTTGGCTTGTATTCCCTGCCGCATTTGACTTAACGGTAAATTGAAAGTAAGTTATGTTATCTTCGACACTGGTGTTATCTCCAGCATTGAGTACCTGCGTCCCCATGTTTGACAAGACACAATACACCGGAGCCGTTGTGTCAGTTGTTAAATAAGGCAGCCAGTAAGAAACGGTATCACTGGCGACTGCGGCATTCCTCAATCCACTATGGACCCCAAAGAAAGCAAAACCTATTAAAATAGCCGCCATAACCAATAAATGAATTAAACCTCTTTTCATAAAAACCTCCCAAATTCTATTTAGTTGCACCGGGTTAGTTGCCCCGGTCTATACTTTTGCAACGTTATTCATATCTCAGATATAGGTAGAGTATATTGTAATACGCCTAAAAGTCAACACTCACTTAACACTAAATCATAGAAAATCTCTTTTTTGCCTATGTATCTCATAAAATCTGTGAGTACGGCTCTTAGAATCTCGTAACTTTGATACCAATAAAGGACATCTGGCCGATGTAATCTTCAAAGGGGAGTTTCTTTACATAGCTTGGGGATTGAGCGTTTTTTCTGCCGCTTGCGTGAATCAACCAGACCTTGCCGCCTTCTATTTTAATAATCCCCAGATGGGCAACGATTTCACCAACGACACGTTTTTCGACGGCCTTGATGAAATAGACGATGTCGCCGCTGTTGAGTTTATCTATGGAATTAATAACGGCCTCTTTGGGGATAATCTCAGTGAACTCAATCCCCCTGGCGCCTTTTATCTTAACCGCCGGGCCAATTTCAGCGGTAATATCTCTGCCCCATTTGCCGCTTAGGATCATGTCCTCGGCATATTCAAACCTGTCGTCGTAGTTTTCGACTTTTCCTGCGTCATCGAGTTTGCCGCGGCCTTTGAACCGCAGCAAGAGGGCAGTCGTTACGGCGGTCTCCGGCGTTTGTCCTATTGACAGCTCCACCGCTCTGAATGTGTGATACATGCAGTCAACAGCGCTGTCATATACGATTACTTTATTACGCACATATGCGCCAAGCGGGTCTGTATCATAGGGAGTGCCGACAAACTGCTCGGCCCAAAAGGCAATCCGCTGCCCAAGCGGCAGAGACGAGATGCTCTCCTGTGTCTTTGATATATTGTCAGGATTGAAGGCAGCGGCGGCAAACGCTCCGGTTGAGGCTGTAGCCGTAAGAAAGAAGATAATTAACGCTATCTTTCGCATCCCTTATAATATCAAAATTCGGAGATAATATGATAATATAAAATTGGAGGTAGGTATGATTAAGACAATTTATAATGTGGACGGCAGTGTTGCTGTCGTAATCCCTCAGTTAATAGCAGAAAACCTTCATATGTCCGGCGGCACACAGGTTGAGATAACGGAGCATGATGGAAAGATCGTTATTGAGCCGGTAACAGACGGCTTCGACACGCTTGATGCTCTCGTAAGCGGTATAACGCAGGAGAACCGGCACGAAGAGATAAGTTATGGGTGTCCTGTTGGAAAGGAGAGTCCAGCCGCACCTACTGATGCCCCGTACTAATAAACATCTGCAGCGTTATCTGGTTCATATGCTCTTTTGTCTTGAATGCGAGGTAGTCCTTCTTTTCCAGTTTGTCCAGCTCGTAAAACTGCTTCCGATAGCGGCTCGTAATATCGTACCACTCGCTGAGTCTCATGTTGAGACGACTTTCTTCGGGATAGCTCAACGTATTCATGAAGGACTGAATCGCGAAGTAGTACCGGACAGCGTTGCGCTCAATCGAGCCGCGCGCACCGCCGATATAGATAGGTTTGCCGTGTTTGTCCGTTCCGGTCACCGTGAACCCTACCTTGCTCCGGCCAAGTGTCAGGAAATATAAATTCCCGGCAAAGCGAACTAAAACACTGTCGCTATATTCATAACTGACGTGGACAAAAGTCCTTCCCTCATCGAGCTGCACGGCCTCAAACCTCATCTTGTGATCCTTTGTGCCAAAAGGGCCTGCATCGGCACTGAAAGTGATATCCAGATACCCCTGCTGCTCATCGGCATTCCGGTAATTGTAGATGACCGGGCGTGTATCCTCCAGAGGTTGATAGCCTTCGCCGCCGATGTAAAAGGTCATCAGCCAGGTACCTGACAGTTCCTTGTAGGTACATGCCTTGACATTAGTATGGAGGGATGCGATATCACACCAGTTTGCCGGAACCCTGAGCACATCGATAATACCGTCTGCAGGATAATTAAATATACCGTAGACATCCACATGCACTCTGCTGCCTTGCTCATAAGACTCCATCACGAGAGGAAAGCCGATGCTATTTTCCTCCAATTGGGCAGTGTTCCTGTTATAGATGTCAAGCAGGGCTTCTTTTCCCCGGCCTGTCTGTTCGACCTCTGAAGCGGAAACATCAGGGAAAACGCTCAAAACCACGGCTATAAACAGGAAGAATTCCAAAATATTTCTGATCTTATTGATCTTGCTCACTCCTTATACCGTAATAAACCCATATGAGGCAATGTCTTATAGCAAATGGCGAAATAAGTGCGCAAACCACTCCCTGAGCCTTGGAAGTAAGGGTCTTTCGTCCCACTCCTCCAGTTTAATCTGGTCGGACTCCGCAATATCCCCGTCAAACATCTTCTCCATCTCGCTGGCAAACTCTTTACTCAGGATAACGGCATTCACCTCGTCATCGCTTAACAAGCTCCAGTAATCCATGTTGGTAGAGCCGACAGTTGACCAGACGCCGTCAATCACCATAGTTTTCGCATGCAGCAAGGCGTTGCGGCGTTCGAATATCTTCACCCCCGATTTCAACAGCTCAGAATAATTATACCGTGCAGCTAATGAGACTGTCGGAGAATCGCTGATTTTGGGAAGGACAATCTTTACGTCAACACCGCGCTTTGCAGCTTGGGTGACGGCATCCAATATTTGTTCGTCGGGGACAAAATAGGCATTTGTCATATGTACCGAATGCTCCGCAAAAGTGATGGCGGACACATAGACGATAAAAGTGATCCTGTTGTTTTGCCCGGGTGTGCTGCCAACCACACGCACAAGGGCATTGCCCGCTTGTTTCAGCTCAGGGAAATAGTCCCGTTGTGAGAGTTCCGGCCCCTCCTGCTTCTGCCATGTTTCAATAAATAGTTTTTGTAACTCAGCCACCGCAGGGCCTTCGATTTGAACGTCTGTGTCACGCCAGGGCATTGGTTCACCTTCTACGGCCTTCCTGCCGGAGAGCTTACTCGTATATAACGAACTGATATTGACACCCCCCATAAAAGCGATTTTGCCGTCAATGATTAAAATCTTTCGGTGGTCCGGGTGCATGAGCCAGTGCTTGTGTGCCTTGAACGGATTTACCGGATTGAATTCGACCACCTGAACTCCCCCGTCACGCAAGCGCTGGAAAAACTCCGCGGAAGCACTTGAACTGCCGAGGCTGTCGTAGATGAGATTTACCTGAACACCCTCAGACTGTTTTTGCAGCAATATATCGGCAAATTTACGGCCTGTCTCATCATCTTCAATGATAAATGTTTCAAAGTTGATATGATCTTTGGCATCCAGCAGTGCTTTGAACATTGCGGCATAGGTAGGCAGGCCATTGATGAGCAGAGTGACTTTGTTGCCCTTGGTCAGCGGGCTTTCGGTTACTAATTCCACCACGGCAGTTTGACGTTCCAACATGTCCGTAGGATTGACCGAGTTTTCCAGCCGCTGCATGATAGCTTTGCTTTTATCGGCAGATAACAGCCCTTTGGACGACATGATTTGATAAGAGCTCTCCTCAGTCAGAGACTCCCTGATGATTCCAGCGACGTTTGGCAATGTCGCACATCCATTGCCAAAGTTTAAAATGAACACAAACAGAAATAACAAACAGAAACGTCTAATTGCCCCCATTCGTTAGTATATAAGAAAATACATTAAATGTCAACCCTGCGCCAGGGCCTAAATCCACCATCAAAGTAAGGCACGGTTTCAGTTTTAGGTTTTTGGGGGATTGTGACGAGAGGGTTCAGAGGTTACTTCCATTTGCGACGGGTTTTATAGCAGCCCTAACGGCCCCAAATACCT
>JADFYO010000085.1 GCA_015233015.1 Nitrospirota bacterium
TAATTTTGCCGCTTCCTCTCTGAACTCCTTCGTGTACTTCCCATTCGGGATCCTTTCCATCTGACACCTCCATTGAGTTTCTTATTTTACTCTATTTTGGTGTCCACTTTTTCCAGCTTACCTCAGTACGATTAAGTGTAGTTCAGTACAACTTTAGCAGGTTAATTGTTGCGGATTCCATGCAAGTCCACGCTTACGCCATTCTAAAGCCTGTTTACACGTGTTTATCTCAGGCGGTACCCCTTCTACGTGCCATGTCCCGATGGATGGGTCCTTAATTTTTAAATATCTTCCAGTTACATCTATTTCCCTGAGACTTAGTTCTATTAGTTCATAATCATAGTATCTATCGATGACCACAGCGCCAAAATGAGCTATCAACCTATCCATACCTATTTTTCTTACTATTTCTCTGCGTATCTCTGTATTTCCGGTCAGGACTAATTCCGGGTCCAGCTTGTGATGAGGGGTTACTGCTAAATGCTCAGGCACAAGCACATTGTGAAGCAGGTATGTCTTATGCCCATCTCTCCAGTCAATTGCCGCGTCGCCGTCACAATGGAGTTGGTTGTTTGCCGTCATCTTCGTGATTTTGGGTTGTATAAGAATAATAGCATTTTTTTCGAAAAACATCGATGAGAGAACGCCTGATTGTAGAAAAACTTTGTACTTATCAATCAACTCATTCCTGCGAATTCCTATTGCCGATATATAATCGAACAAAAAGAACCATGCACTGTCAGACCACAATCCAGAACCATTAAAGAGGTGATTTTGCTGAGCATTACGCAGCCACTTGTATGACGGGAGAGCAAAAGAATCTCCCCATGTTTCGGATATTACATTCCTATTAGTTACATGTTGAGGTGAGATAAAGTGTCCAAATTCTTTACTGTTCCTAAATGCCAGCCTTAAAATTATATCTTTAAACGAGGTTTGAAAATGCTCGATGAAGGTTCTTTCACTTTCAGTATTAATCGAAAACCAAACAGGGGCTTTAACCATTTCACACAGGTAACTCTTCATGTTAATACCGGCAGGGGTATCTTTTTTGTTGATTAGCATTTCGGCCACTAAATATTTATAAATCTCCGGGTTATAAGTATAGATAACCTTTGGACGCTGATATTTATTTGAAGCATATATCCAGCCGACGAGTTCTCCAATCTTCGCTTTATCGACATCGCAGGCGAAATTTTCATATATTTTGCCTGCCCACTGTTGCATTATTGGCTCTAACATCTCTAATTTCGCAGCAGGTATAATTTCCTCCAGCCTTCTGGGTCTCATACCCAGAGATTTTGCTATAGTATAGCTCATAAGGAACCTCCTGTGTCCTGAATCACGCAGTATTATGTCGCGTCATAATAGAGTCTATCGGCATTATTGTTTCAATTCTTAACATCCGGCTGCTTTTCGATCTGAGTACCTGCAAGTATTAGTCAGGATAGCTGCTATAATCTATCTGTATCCCGCAGTCGATGCAGTTTATGAACTCCTCACCTTCACACCTGACGTAGATAATCAGCCCGCAGCTGCCACATACGACACGCAGACCGCCATGGTCTCTTATAACTGCCGAGGTTACCTGGTTACCCCTGATGGCAATTATGGAGATTGGGTATCGGCGTATATCGAGGGGTAGTGCGCAGCGGCTGCACTTGTGTTCATTAGTGTCGAAGGATATGACGTTATCGGTCAGGCAGTTGGAACATAGGCTATGATAGTTATTGTCCATGCCGTATCTCAGGCAGTATTTGTCTATATTAAGGTCCATATTATCAGACACTCACATGCATGGCTAACTAATTAATTCCTGCGAAGAGGCGGCCTTGCCGGTGGCAGTGGGCTTGCCGGTGATGGCGGTGGTTTTACTGGCCGCTTAATATGTCTTAATGTTGGTAGTGACGGCCGCCGTATATGCTTTTTGTATGGCCGGGGGTGTTTTTTTACAGATTGCCGGATATGCTTTTTGTGTCTTAGTGGTTTTGCCGGTCTGTGAATATGTTTTTTGTGCTTAACCATGGCTAAAAGTATTGGCTCAGACGTAGTTGTATTCAGTGGCATGTCAGCGGCAAAGCCCGGCAAAGACATACTGATTAGAGCGATTGTTAAGGTGAATCCCGATATTAGTTTTCTTATCATAGCTCCAGTGTTAGGTGTCGTCTCCTTTAACTTAGACAGCGTTTGCCCTGATGCCGCACCAGACGCACCATTTGCTCTCCTTCTAATTCTGGCAGACCATGAACCCTTACTTGCCTGAGCCGGGATAGGGCAGCGTGTTCAGGTTATGGCTTGGAACGGTGTCGCTATTGGTTTTTTGAGATTTGGCAATCCCGTTTGGTTTTGGTTGACTTTGAGCAGGTTGACTGGTGGCTTCAACCGTTGACTTAACAGGGTTCTGTCCATCCGGCTTTGTGTCTGCCCCATATGAAAATGGAGCACAATATATCAGGGCTAAAACCAATACCGCAAGGAGTAACGCCGCTTTCCTGCCAGTTTTCATTGCATTCCTCATAATAGTGTTCTCCTTTACAAACAGACTTCTGTGAGATACCTGTTATCACCAGTGTGCATTCATAGTGATGCGGCAATTGCTCTATTATACAATTTTTGCGATATAATTTTCGCGGGATTTTCAGCCAGTATGGATATGACCGGTTTTCTGTATCTTAAATGACCAGCAACTTAGTATTCAGGTTCGTTTCAAAAAAAACAGGCAGCGGTTTAAGCTGCCTGTTCTGTTATATCTGGTAATACTTGCCTAGTATGTTATCTTTCTGATACCTGCGTTTTCGTGGCACTTGTTGCAGAACTGATCGGCAACAGGGTGACAGCCCGAACACGTTGCTATAGGCTCTTTGCCATTAATGATTGACTCGTCATGGGTGGTCTTCCATGTGTCAATAGGTGAGTGGCTTGGCGGGGGTGGTATCCCCGGGGCCGGCATCTCTAATCCCAACACATCTTTGTATGACTTACCCTCCAATATCTTAGCTGCTCCAACATATTCGTGACATTTATTACAGAATTTGTCAGGGTAATGATGGCATGGAAGGCAGTTCTCAACCTTTAACTTTCCTTTATTTATCAACGTCATGTGATCGGTAGCTATTGCGATCTTAACATGATACCATGGAAATAAATGAATACCCTCTGGTGCCTGAAGGGCAGACTCTCCTTTGCCGTTGATTGCCGGTTTCTCCGGTCTGCCGCATCCGGTGACAGCCATCGCTACTAACACAAGCAGCACGGTTGATATAATCTTAAACCTCAAGATTCTCTCTACCATTATACTCCCTCCTTCGCGCCAAGCACTATGGCTCTGCCCACAAGCTGATGAATTCCGCCGACTTCCTCCATAGCAATGCCATACTCAGGGAACATCTTGCTTAACTGCGCCTTGCATATTGCACATATAAGGGCTACAAAGTTGACCCCGCTTTCGCGTTTGGCGTAGTGGTATGCCTGCATCCTCGGCATCGCCCCCTTTACCCTTGTGGCCATCATGTCGTCGCCAAGCAGTCCCTGTCCAGCACCGCAACAGAATGTCCTTTCTCTTATCGTCTCTGCCGGCATGTCCACGAACTTATCACAGACCCCGCGTATTACATCCCTTGGGATATCAAACTGCCCGTTCGGCACTCCGCCTAACTCCATTCCCCTGGCTACCTGGCATGAGTCGTGCATTGTCACGATAAACTCCTCGTTGGCCGATTTGTCTATCTTCAACGCACCGCGGTTCAGCAGGTCAAGGGTAACTTCACATATATGCTGAGGCCTCTTGTAGTTTTGGTCAAGATAATCAAACGGCCCCCACATGGTATTGCTGAAGCTGCTCAGCACCCTCCACATGTGTCCGCATTCGCCGCCCACTACACGCTTAACCTTTAAATCTCTGGCGGCCTCCCATATCCTCTTGTTTATCTTTTTCATGTGTTCATAGTTGTGGACAAACATGCCGAAGTTGCCGCCCTCTGAGGCATGGGTACTCATCGTCCAGCTTATGCCGGCCTGATGAAACACCTTCGCGTATCCATAGAGGGATTCAATATGCGGAGAGGCAAAAAAGTCCGCACTCGGCGTAACAAACAACACATCTGCCCCCTCTACGTCAATCGGGACCTTTATATCTAAGCCAGTCTCTTCCTGGAGTTCATCCTGAACGAACTCAAGGGCGTTTATGATGGCGTTTTGCTGCATCCCGAGATTGTTCCCGATAGTCTGCGCCTTAAATATGATCTCGTGTAAATACTTCTGGACAATTCCTACGCTGTTTAAGATTTCTCTTGCGGCCATCGTTATCTCGGCCGTGTCTATGCCGTATGGACAAAAGACTGAGCAGCGTCTGCACTCTGAGCATTGGTAGAAATACGTGTACCACATGACAAGCAGCTCCTCGGAGAGATCCGAGCCGTTTACAAACCTGCTGCCAAAGAGTTTTCCGGGAAGGGTAAAATATCTCCTGTAAACCTTGCGCATAAGCTCCTGTCTGGCTACGGGCATGTTGAGAGGGTCGCCTGTGCCAAGATAATAGTGGCACTTGTCAACACACGCCCCGCATTTAACGCAGATGTCCATGTAGAGCCTTACCGAACGGTACTTCTTAAGCATCTCGTCCATCTTCCTGAGAAATACCTCTTTCCAGTTCGGAATTAATCCGTCAGTGGGGTACCCAAGATGCGCCAGCATCTCTTTGGCTGTCAACAGCTGCGGCTTGACCTCAAACATGGAGTTTGGGTTGAGGTCAGGTATGTTGATTTCGCCGGTGAGCTTGGGCGGCTTGACCTTTATTTTAGAAAACTTCAGATGTTCCTGTATTCTTTCATTGGCCTCGCAGGCTTCGTTACCTTCGTTACAATGCCCCTCAGCCTTTTTTTCATCTGCCATTGTCAATACCTCCGTCTATCCTTTGTCCCAGGGATTTATATATCTGACCTCTCTGGCGTTGTTTATCATGTTTCTGGTCGGGCTGAAGAAGTAACCCCCGGAGTGCATCAGCTTACTAAATGGGAAATATATAAGCAACAACGCCACCAGACTCAAATGAGTTATAAATAACGGATTCCCGGGCGCGTGATGCGGGTGCATTATCATAACGAGGAAAGGTGTCTTAAACTCCATTAGCTCAAACATAAATGCCTTAATCTCAACAATGTCTGGCCTAAACCGCTCATAGTGCATCATTATTCCGCTCTGAACAATACCCATAATCAAAAGGAGCGCGAAATAATCCGCAAAAGAGGTAACATAGCTTACTTTCTTGTCCAGATATCTCCTTGCAACAAGTATAATAAGCGCCGCCATCAACAAAGTAGCAATAACTAACGCGCTGTTCCCAAGTCCGTTTATCCAGTTAGGTATTGGATAAACGAAATATCTCAGGTGTCTTATAAGCATCAAAAAAAACGTGAAGTGAAATACCCATCCAGCTATAAAAAGCAGCGTGGTTCCCTTGGAAAGACTCCTGAAGAAAAGCACATCCCCTGCCATCCTCATTATAACGCCCGGCAGTGTGGTAGGCTGCGGGGTCTGAGGTATTTTGAGTGGTTGAGGCGTTTTATAGTATACAAAGTACATCTTCCATAAAAACCCAGCAACAAAAACCAGGCAGGCCGTATAAACTATTCCACTGACATACATATCAACCATGAATTTTATGCCATTTATTATACCATTCATATTTCCGCCTGTCGAGCCGTTAACACTACGGCCACTTTATATTTGTCTATAAACTGGAAACGCCTAGTAGAAACTACCAGGCGTCCCTTGTCTTTTGCCAATGTTCGGCGTCAATGCTCGGCATGGACATCACGCCCTCGCCGAAAAAGAGCCACCCTTCTTTATACGCAGCCTGTAGGCTTTGGAAGTCCGGCGTATCTACATGCCTGCTTCGCAGGGCCGTCTGGGAATAACTGATAAAGATACTTGGTGTTGCCCTTGTCAACTCCCATCGTCTTCTTTATTTCTTTTACCAGTATCTTGATCATCGGGGCTATCTGGTATTGCTGATAGTATGACCTTAGAAAGTTGATTACTTCCCAGTGGGGCTCCGCCAGCTCAAGATTGTCCTCCTTTGACAGCATCTTTGCCAGATCTTCTGACCAATCGTTCAGATTCGTCAAATAACCATCCTCGTCAAGCTCAATCTTCTTTCCTGCACATTCAATCGTACGCATATACTTCCTCCTGTTGTGTTATAAATTAATCTTCGGGAAACTCCCTTTCTGTTCGATTATCCTTAACCTGCTTTTAATAACCCTTCAAACTTAATATACCTGACACTCTATCGTCAAATAAATTTTATTAATAAGTTTATCAATTAATTTTATTAAGCCCGTTATTCCTCGCTTTCCAGCTGTTTTTGTTTGTTTGGCCGATTTATCAGCTTGACAAAAATCATGTTAACGATTCTGTCTTTTGGATTGTTGCTTACTGCCTTCGATGACAGCGAGTGGTCGCTTTCCTTATAGATGACAAATCTTTCCTCGAAGTCTTTTTCAGCTTCCAGTGAAAGGGCAAGGTCCCAGTCTTCTTTGCAAGCGTAGGCGAGGGCGTCCATAAATGCCTCGCCCATGTTTTTTCTCGTCGGGTCATATGAAAACACTGCCCCGCAGCCGCAGGTCCCGCCCGAAAAGAATCCCAGTATAGTAGATACATCGTGCGGCCTCTCAAATAACGTCCTGCAAAAAGGGCATCGCGGTTCTGTCAGCACGCTCTTGTCTTCTCTTATATGTTGTCCATATTTACCCATTTAGTCTCCCTGCTATTGTGACTTGGCTACTTGCCAGCATTGCGACGCTTTGCAATCAGCTTGCGTCGTTTTGCAATTAGTTTCCGAATGGTCGGCACTAAATCATTTGGAACTGTCATCGTAGTCAGGATATGCTTACTAAAGGCCAACTCATCCTCAGCAATAGCCTCGTCATCAGTCTGTTGTTCGTAGTGTGCAAGCACACTCCTGACTTTCTCTTCATCCCAGCCCGGTGGAAATACAGTTTGTCTCAATTTCTCATCCTCCTGCTGCGTCGTCTGCAAGCCGATAAAGGTTTCCCTGTTAATTCCATAGCTGTAATTACAAAAACACCCTCATGCCCGGGAACATATACAATACGAAGATACCGTCCTGCTTGCGTCTGCCCAATAGCGACACGAGTACCTTTACGACCAGGCCGATCCTCTCCAGGTCTGTTTAAAACATCCGTTACCTCATTTTCACCAATATCATGTTTATATATGTGCGGCAATCCAGACTCTGTGTCGATATAATACCGAATAATCACTTTTTTCCCCACAAAGGCCATAAGACAAAACATACAGACCAAAATATCTCAGCTCTATTATACCACTTTTAGCCCTCTTTTATTCACTCACTATCTTAGTTGAGAAGATAATTTTTTTTACCATGACACAAAGAGCGTTTGAGACGAAAGGCAGTAGTGAGGGTATTCCCTTTGAGGCAGTGCGATTAATTTTTCAACCGGTGTCGGGAGCAGGTTTGATAACAGCTTCAAGTTTGTCGAAAAAATCGATTACATCCTGATGAAGCTCCTCTGGCAGGAAATTATTGCATAAATCAACGCGATTAATAATCAATCCAAATCGTTCGCGTAATATCTGAAAAAGCGAGTCTTTATTTTCAAAGAGTATTTTTTTACCGTTGACTTCGCTGAAAATATTTGCTGATACGTCTCGCCATGTTTTTGTTTTAGGCAAAGTGAGATTCTGTTCATTAAAGAATGTTTCAATGGAGTTCATTATAGTATTATTAAACAGATCTATGTCCGTTTCTTTTCTCATGGCAAGCGCCGCTCTTTGCCATGTATCAGGCACAAGCAAATAGTTTTCTATATTCTTTCTCTTCCATTCAAAAAGAACAGGGTTGTTAGGTTCTGAATGATAACTATCTTCTGAATCATAATCAAATAATATTATGCGTTTTACGTCAGGAACTATTTTAGTTAGTCCATTAAAATGCTTATCTGCAGAATTAAACATATCTTTTTTTGTTGGGCCGCCCATTATTTTAATGTAAAATATTTTTAATAAGTGCTGTTTATTAAGCACAGAGGCCCAGCCGTTTAATATTCTCTCATCGTCTTCGCCTTCTACATATAAGATGAATGGGTCATGTCTTGTCCTTACAATTTCCATATTATCAACGTCAGATAAGGCCGTTATGATTTCTGGCGTCGATTCGATTCTTTCAGGTCTTTGGTTTAGCAAAGAAATAATATTTCCAGCGGAAACTCTTTCGATAAATTCTTCAGCGTGAGTGGCAATTATAAATTGGGTAGTATTTAATCGTTGGAAATAGTTCAGGATTTCCCGCTGGAGATTTACGTGCATGTGTGCGTCAGGTTCATCGAAAAGAATCGTAGTTAATCCATCATACCCATAATAAAACGCAAGCAGCGTCAACGCCTGATGGAAACCGCTTCCCCCTGTAATAATATCGAATTCCTTTCCAGTTTCATTCTTATAGTTGATTTCGATATAGATGCTTTCACCTTTTTTGTAAATGGGAGGAAGAAGGACTACGTTAAACCATTCCTTTACCATTCTCTTAATGGTTTCCCAATGCTCTTTTTCATCCTGCTGGTCAATTACTCTAAATAAGAGATTTCGCAAAACAGAACCCGGTTGGCCTTTACCGACATTTTGTCGTACAACCGCATCGTCAAACCAATTTTCAAAAGGATCCAGTCCTGAAAAAGGCGGGACGTAAACTATTCGTGGAAGCGTTCCTTCATCATACAGCTTATTGAAGTCCGTCCATCCTTTAGTAGGAATGGCATAAATAGCTTGCGGCGATTGATATCTCAGTTGAACTCCAAATTCCCCTATGGTTCCATCGCTTTTTGTATACTTTAGTATGACCTCGATTAGAATATATTTCTGTTTTCTTTCTCCGCTTTCTTTGGGATATTCTCTGTCAATTTTATCTCTCCATAATAAATTAAATTCTGGTAACGGCAGCGCTGTAAAATTGGGCAATACGATTTGAACGCCTCTTGTCCCTTTTCGTTGTGACCTGTGAAACTCATCAACACAGTACTGCCAAATCGCCATCGCCTGAAGGATAGTGCTTTTGCCGCTGTTATTCCTTCCAACCAGCAGGTCAAATTTTGTAAAGGTATATGTCTGGTCAGATATACCCTTAAAATTCCTTATTGTTAATTCTGTAATCATATATCCAATCTCATGCCCTCTCCATTATAGCACAGGTGTCAACTCTCTTTCTTCCAGAGCGTTACTTGTATTGGCTCGGCGAATATCTCCGTGGATTTCTTGATTATATTCTGAATATGTGGCATCGCAAGGTGTTTGTCGAGGGCCTCAGTGCTTGCCCATGTCTCGTAGAACATAAAATGGCCGGCGGTTTCCTTTGACTGGTGAAGGTCATAGGAGATACAGCCGCTTTCTTTGCGAGTGTGTTCAATCAGCGCGAGAAGCTCATGCTTTACTATATCAGCCATTCCGTCTTTTGCCTTTATCAACGCCATTACAGTTATCTTGCCGTCTTCCATCTCCGGTTCCTCCTTAAATTTAAAAGTATTCTATTGTAACAAAAACGTGGGAATTATTATCTGTATGGCGGCAGCCCGTTACGTGTTCAAAGAAACGATGGTTACCGCCTCGCCGCCCGTGTCTTTGTCGCCTTTTTTGTATGCCTTTACAAGCGGGTGGCCTTCTAAGTGTTCCCTTACTGCCCTCGCCAGCGTGCCTGTACCTATGCCGTGGATTATCCTTACGTCATTGTGCTGCGCTATAGCCGCGTCGTTCAGGTATCGTTCAAGAACTGAGATTGCAGGGTCGACACGCTGCCCGACAAGGTTTATTTCATATGGAATAAGCGATGACAGGCCCTTCAATAAGTCGTTATCTGACCTCTGTTTAAGTGGCGGGTTAGGGGGTTCTCCCTCTGACCGTTGAAGCTCTACGACGGGTACCTCGATTTCACGCCCCCTTACGGAGACAACGGCGCGGCCCTTCTTTATGTTGATGGATACAACCACTCCGTCAGCGTCGATGCCTTTTATGCGTACAGACTGACCAATCGCCAGGTTTTCTATCTCCGGCGCGTGAGTATTTTGCAGCCCACGTTTTTCCAGTTTAAGTCTGGCAAGTTTTCTGTCAATATTAATGACCAGCTCTCTGGCCTTTAGTGTGTCGGCATTTGTCAGCTCAACGAGGATTTCTTTGGCCTCTGTCCTGAGGTTGGCGAGCATATTCTGGGCCTCGGCGTTAGCCTTTAGAAGCGTCGTGGTTTTTTGCTTTTGTATGGTGTCAAGTTCATGTTTTAACGCGTCTTTGACGACGGCAATCTCATTATTGAGAGTCTGCATTTGCAGCGTATCTCTTTCATGTTGTGATATTTTTTCCCGTAAATCAGACATCAGGGCTTCCATTTGTATCTCAGCACCGGACATAAACCCCTTTGCGTCGTCGATGATATCGTCGTTGAGGCCGAAGTGTGCCCCTATCTCGAAGGCGTATGAGCTGCCCAGCTCCCCGGGGGAAAGTTTATACGTCGGCCTGAATACCCTTAGTCCGGTATCTAAATTGCCGCCTTTATCAGTAGTTATTTCCATAATCATTGCCCCAACGGTTATGTGTTGCGCGGTTGCCGCAAATATTTTCAGCGGTCTCAGGTGCGTGGTTACTACTGAGAGCGCGCCAAGCCGCGTGAGGCGTTTAAGCACCGCGCACCCGAGCGCCCCGCCCTCGTCGGGGTCTGTCCCTGAGCCAAGCTCATCGAGCAGCACGAGTGTTTCGCTGCCGCTTTGTGCAAGTATCCGGGCGATACGGCTTATGCGGGCGGAAAATGTCGACAGATTGTCCTCTATTGATTGCTCATCCCCAATATCCACAAATATATTCCTTACAAAGGCAACGCTTGAGCCAGAGAGGGCCGGTATGTGCATCCCCGACAGCGCCATCAGGTGAAGCACTCCAATGGTTTTGACAACGACGGTCTTGCCTCCGGCGTTTGAGCCGGTGATGACGATTGAATTGTGAGCGCCGCCCAATGTGAAATCAAGCGGTACCAGCTCATCGGCCTTTCCACGTCTTGCAAGAGACTTATAGAGCAGCGGGTGGCGTCCTTTTATGATATTAATGCACCTGTTTTCGTCTATCAAAGGGGCAGACATTTTAAGGGCGTCCGCAAATTGCGCCTTAGCCATTACAGTGTCAAGTTTTACTACCATATGGTAGTCCCTTATAATTTCATCGAGGTTGTCGCGTATCATACCGCAGAGCCTTTTCAAGACCTTGAATTCCTCCATTTTCTCTTCCGACCTCAGAGAGTCTATTTCGTTTCCAACGGGTTGGGTTTCGTAAGGTTCGGTAAAGAGTGTCTCGCCGGTTTTTGAAATATCGTGGATTACGCCGGGGATTTGACCTCGCGAGTCCCTCCTTACCGGAATGACCCAGCGGCCGTTTCTGATGGTGATAAAGTTGTCCTGAATGTGAGGGTCGAGTTCATGCCTTCTCATGAGTTTTTCGAGAATGTGCTTAACTCTTTGTTCGCAGGAGGCGAGCCGTTTTCTGACAGACGACAACTCCGGTGACGCCTCGTCGGTAATATGACCGTCGGCATCGATGGATTTCACGATTACCCGTTTAATTGAGTTGTGTCCGGTTATTTCAGAGATGGCTTTAATAATATTAGGGATGTTTTTCTCGGCGGACAGCCGCGTAAGCTGCAATGCCGACTCGAAAAGTCCTATGAATTCACGTAACTCGGGCGGGTCAAGGATTGAACCCGCAGGGCGGAGCTTGTCAAATAACGGCAGCATGTCGTCAAAGGACTCAATGGCAGGGTATTTATTCTCGGCAAAGAGCGCCCTCCACTCGGATATATGGTCAATTTCGCCGCGAATCTCACCGATGTCACGAGAGGGGATTGTCTCAGCGATAAGCGCCTTGCCTCCGCCGGTTACGGCATAAGAGACAACCATATCCAGTATCTTGGAAAACTCGAGGCTTCTTAAGGTATTATCGGCCTCGCCGGTCATCAGTCAATCGCTCCATCGTCGTAGTATTATAATAATTTCCCAGCAATTCTCGGTGAAGTAAAAATGCAAGTAAGGAAGGGGGAAAAGAGAGGGAGTAAGAAATATTTTTCGCGCAGCGGGAGTATATACATATATATAGTCTAGATTTTTTTAATGATGTATGTTTA
>JADFYO010000086.1 GCA_015233015.1 Nitrospirota bacterium
CTTCAATTCTCCTTTATTTTGACCTTCTCCCATTGGGTGTGTTCTCCTTCTTCTCTTTTTTGACATAACTCCTTGTCTTATATATTATTTTTATCCCACTTCATAATTCAACTGCTTTTTCTAGGTTGATGACTTTCTGCACGAGGAAGGCATTTACGACGCTGCAAAGACTACGGCAGCTACGCGCGTGATTTCGTGGCAGATTGCCGAGGAAATGCGCAGAAAGGGAATTACCAAGCTGGAAATGGCCAACCTCATGCACACAAGCCGCTCACAGGTTGACCGTATTCTCAAGGCAAAGGGCAACGTGACTATTGAGACACTCCAACGCGCCGCCGCCCTCGTCGGGCGCGAACTCCGCCTTGAATTGGTGTAGCGCTAACTCGTGAACCCATTGCTCGGCCAAAAAACTTTCGCCCA
Source organism: Nitrospirota bacterium (assembly GCA_015233015.1). Lineage (GTDB taxonomy): Bacteria > Nitrospirota > Thermodesulfovibrionia > Thermodesulfovibrionales > Magnetobacteriaceae > Magnetominusculus. The sequence goes on from JADFYO010000086.1 coordinate 421, forward strand.
AACACTTACGGCTCTATCGCTACATATCCCTCCTGACCCAGCTGAATTAGCCTGCTCACCGCTCCGCCGTTTACCTTTACTCCGGGAAGCAGGTCAGCGTTTACCCAGCTGTGCGCCCCCATCGAGACCACGCACTCCTCTACCTCTATTCCTGATGTGGTCATCTCCTCTATTAATTTCTTGTAGGGATTGCCGGTAGTGACCTTTCTGAATTTATTGTATGCCTCATCTGTAAGCGTCATGTAGGCCGCGTCGCCGTGAAATATCGCAATTATCTTACCCGCAGCCTTCGCCTCCTTCATACGGTTTTTCAATAGAATCATGTACTTCATCCCTACCGGTTTATCCCCGTCAAAGGCAAGATGGTCCATATTAAATACGACTTTAATTTCCTTCAGGTCACTCAGGACTATAGGGATGTCCACCTTAATCCCATCGGCACCGTAGGCGCTGCCCAACGCTAATATCACCACTGCAAACACTAATAAGTAAACTTTCTTCATGTTATACAATCCTCCCGTTGATTTTCTATGAATTCGGCTCCAACAAGTCGCCGTACGGCCAGCCCTTTAACCCGCCTTTGAGGCTTACCGCGTTTATGTTGAGCTGCTTTAGTTTAAACGCGGCAACGGCGCTTCTTCTGCCGCTGCGGCAATAGACCACATATTGTCTGTCCGCATCGAACTCCGCCCTGCGTTTCATCAGATCAAAAAGCGGCACATTCACACAGCCCACAATGTGCGACTCCTCATACTCCTCCACAAATCTCACATCCACAAACCCGCCGCGATTATTGTACATCGCCCTCGCTACCTCAGGGGCTACCTCAGTCAGCAACGGCTTTTGAAGGATTTCCCTGAATTTAGCTACATCCATCGCATACACGGCGCCGTCCTCGAGCATTCTGACCGTGCAGGGGCTTTTGGCGGCCATGATTATGGCCTCTTCGCCTATCTCATCGCCTGGGCCAAGTTCCTCGGTCTTTTCTATATCGCCGCTCTCCGGGCTTAACCTCAACACCTCCGCCCTTCCCGCGGCAATCACGTAAAACGCCTTTATCTCCTTCCCATCGGATATTATTTCATCGCCAGCCCTTACCGCAATCTCTTTGATACTCTTTACGGCGTCCTCTATATACTCAATCGGCAGCCGCCTGAAGGCCGTGCTTGTCCTCATCTTATCTAATAATGCCTCATCATACCTGGCTCCCCGCCTTATATCGTCAAAGGTCTCCTCCAATCCCGACAGATACGAAAAGGAGTCAACATCGAGATGGCACAGGCAGGTGTCCTCAACAGCGGTGATTGTTAATAATTGTGGCAGCTCAGGAAAAAGCAGCGGCTTGTTTGAGGTATCCTCCGGGGTCAGGACTTTCTTATCGCCCGATGTGCAGGTAACCTCTACCTTGCCAATTACTACAAACAACATGTCGCCGCTGAAGCCGCCAATGCTTGCCTGTTCCCCTTCCCTTAGTTCAAATGTCCTGAATACCTGCAGGGACTCCATGAGCGCACGTTCGCTTGTGCTGTGAAACATAGGATGACACTGCTTCAGCTCCCTGATAAATTCTCTTATAATCACTGCGCTGACCTCCTTAGACTAAAGTAATCTGAAACGAACGGCTAGTCAGATAGCTTAACACGGGGCGCGGCCTTTGGTAAATGTCTTTTCAGGACAAAGTCGGGGCGTTCTTTCGAATTGATATATGCGGCGGCGTCAGCGGCGTCTTTTTCACTGAGATTGGCGGCCGCGTATGGCATGGAAGATTTAATAAACGATGCGGCTTTTTGTAATTCATACATGCCGGCGCCCTTGTTGTATGAGTTATTGCCCCAAAGCGGCGGACTGCCGCCCGGCGATGCCTCAGGCAATTGGATTTCTTTGACCCCTTCACCATGTTCGCCGTGGCAGGCGGCGCACTGCCCTTCATAGACCTTTCTGCCGTTTTCTAAGTTCACGTCATCCGGGTTGACGTTAATCTGCTTCATGGAATTAGGCCCTAAGGCCGCCACTGAGTTCATCTTAATAGCAGTCCCCTCAGAAAGCCACGTGATATATGCGGCAATGGCTGTAACCATTGCGCCGTCAACGGGGGGCTGGATGCCGTTCATACTTCGCATAAAGCAATAGGAGATTCTATCTGCAAGTGTGACAACGGCGTCTTCGCGTGGAGAGTACGCGGGATAGGCGGCGGCAACGCCGGCATAGGGCAGGTTATTCAGGTCTGTGCCGTTTTTCAGATGGCAGCTCGAGCAGTTCAGGGCATTTCCTTTGTATGGCTTTGAGAGCGGGTGCTGTGCGGTATTCAGAGAAATCTCTCTGCCAAGGGCGATAGTTTCGCCAAGTTTTCCCGGGGGTATAGCCCTCTCCTGACAAAGCGCCGTCCCCGCTGGCAGAGTTAAACAAAGAACCACCGTTAAAAGCAGTACCTTTGATGCTGCACTCAGGACAATATGGAAAGCCCTCTGCTTATTTGCCAATCTGATTGCCAGCGGCACCCTCAGGCTGGTTAAGTGCCCTGCGCTCGGCATCTGTTATGTGTCCGCTGTTTGTATCGCCGCTTTCTGCCTTACCGATGTGGCGGCTTTTTTTCTTAGAATGCTTCTTAGAATGCTTTGACTTGCCGTGGGATGCCTTGCCATGTTTGAGGCCCTTGTGAACGTGTTTGTGCTGAGCGCTGTGGCGTTTGCTTACATGGGCTTTGCGCGAATGTTTTTTGTTTGAGTGGGTTGCAGCCATTGAAATACCTGAAAAGGACAATATGAGTATTGCTAACAAAACCACTACACTGAACCTTGATACTTTTAACATGGGATTCCTCCTTTAACGTTTAACTGGTAATAGGTCTGATAACAGGTTTGTCACCCGCCTCTATGGTATCATTTATTTTTATATGTGTCAAGTGTTATGGTATTATGAAAAAAAGGGTTGCTATTTTGTTTTAGGCAAGAGGGAAAATGTGTTTAGCGGTACCGGTTGAGGTTATTGAAGTAAGCGGCTCCTCTGCGATTATAGATACTGGCGGCGTGAGGCGCAGCATAAGTCTTATGCTATTGCCGGAATCCCCGGAGATTGGCGATTTCGTGCTTATCCATGCCGGATTTGCCATTCAGAAAATGGACAAAGGCACAGGCAGTGAAGTTCGCAATCTCTTCAGGGAGATTGAAGCACATGCCCTGCCGCCGGAAGACGGCCCCGATGCATGAGTTGTCAATAGCAGAGAGCGTTATTGACATAGCGGTGAGAAATTGTCTGGCCAGCGGCCACTCTGTAATCGGAAAAATCTCCCTCTCAGTTGGCAGCGCGTCGGGGGTGATGCCGGCGGCTCTGTCTTTTGCCTTCGAGGCCATTAAAAGGGATACGATTGCCAGTGGTGCCGTGCTTTGTATAAACACTGTGCCAATCTCGGGGGTTTGTGCCGATTGTAGAGGAGAATTTACCTCTTACGAACAGTACATTTTATTCAGCTGCCCTAAATGTAATAGTGCGGCGATAACTATAACAGGGGGGTTTGAGATGGATATGATTGAGCTGGAGGTGGAATGATTACAGTTTGGGGGAGAGGTATGATATGAACATAAAGGTGGTTTCTAAGATACTCGATGCAAATGACAGACTTGCCGAAACTAACCGCCGCAAACTCAAGGCTGCCGGTATTTATACAATTAATCTTATGGGAGCGCCGGGTGCCGGCAAAACATCTCTTTTGGAGTGCGTCCTCGACACATTAAAGGGTTCGCTCAGGATTGGGATTATCGAGGGGGACATTGCCGGTGCTGACGACGCCAGAAGGATTGCCCTCTATAACGTTCCCGTTGTGCAGATAAACACCGGAGGGGCGTGCCATCTCGATGCCAATATGATTGGCGAGGTTTTGAATGAGCTGCCACTCGATGAAATAGATATGCTGATAATTGAAAACGTTGGGAATCTCGTCTGCCCCGCCGAATTTTCACTTGGCGAGGATATAAAAATTATGGTCTCGGGCGTCACAGAAGGCCACGATAAGCCGGGCAAGTATCCCCTGATGTTTCGCCAATCGAACGCCCTTATCTTAAACAAGACAGACTTGCTGCCATATGTGAACATAGACATGGGAAAATTCAGGTCTGACGCGTTATCGTTGAATCCTGAGATTAAGATATTTGAAGTCTCCTGCAAAACGCGTGACGGTATTGGGGAGTTTTGCCAGTGGTTACGCTTGCAAAGATAACAATCAGGGGGACGGTTCAGGGAGTTGGGTTCAGGCCCTATGTGTTTAAAAAGGCGCAGAGGTCTAAACTCAACGGCTATGTGGCAAATACTCCCACGGGGGTTGACATAGAGGTAGAGGGTGAGGACGCTGAAGGCTTTATCGAGACGCTGAGAACAGATGCCCCGCCGCTTAGCTCTATTGAAGAGGCATCTATGGAAGTACTGCCGCCACGGGGTTATCACGGCTTTAGTATAAGAGACAGCATAGACGGCCCGCCGCCGTTTACTTTAATATCCCCGGATATATCGGTCTGCGGCGATTGTCTCGATGAACTGACAGACCCCAACGACAGGAGGTACCTATATCCGTTTATAAACTGCACGAACTGCGGCCCGCGGTATTCAATTATAAAAAGTGTCCCATATGACAGAAAAAATACTACGATGTCCGGGTTTCAAATGTGCAGCGATTGCAGGAGCGAATACGGCAATCCCGAAGACCGGCGGTTTCATGCAGAGGCTATTGCCTGTGAAAAATGCGGCCCCGTGCTTACGCTTGTCCTCGTAAACAGGAATTACGCCGAGGTCTCCACATCTCCGGTAGAGTCAGTGATAAGACTGCTCAAACAGGGTGCGGTCGTTGCCGTTAAGGGAATTGGCGGGTTTCACTTGGTCTGTAATGCCCTCGATGACAACGCCGTGAGAAGGCTCAGAGAAAAAAAGATGAGATCGCATAAACCGTTTGCGATGATGGCGGCGGCAATTAACTCCATTAAGGAATTCGCACACGTATCGGACAAAGAGGAAGAGCTGCTCACCTCATTAAGGCGTCCCATAGTGCTGTTAAGAAAAAAAGACGGTACTATCTCACCGCAGGTAAGTGGCCGCGTGTCATTGCACGGCTTTATGCTGCCCTACACACCGCTTCACTACCTCCTGTTCTACCACCCGTTAGACAATAGTCCGGCAGAGGTTCCCCATTTTAAATCTCTTGTGATGACAAGCGGCAATTATTCCGGGGAGCCTGTCATTACATGCAATGATGAGGCAGTCGATAAACTTTCGGCAGTGGCCGATGCCATACTGCTAAACGACAGGGATATTTATATGGGCTGCGATGATTCCGTCCTGCGAGTGCGGCAGGACGGCAGCCCAATTATCATAAGAAGGGCGCGGGGATATGCCGCTCAAGCGCTGTTATTGGACAGAGACTGCCCTGAGATTGTGGCATACGGTAGTGATCTTAAAAATACATTCACACTGGTTAAGAGAAGCCACGCTATCCTGAGCACCTATCATGGCGATATGGGAAACGTAAATACGATAGAGTTCTTCAATCGGAACCTGAAAACCATGTCGTCGATTTTCGGCATAACCCCAACTATCGCCGCCTGTGACGCCCATCCGGGCTATGTAACCAGGGCGATGACCGCAGAGGGCAATGCTGCTGAAATAATACTCATTCAACACCACCACGCGCACGCCCTTTCAGTCATGGCCGAACATGGATTAACGGGGGAGGCCATTGCGGTTGTTCTGGACGGCACGGGCTACGGGGCTGACGGCAGCGTATGGGGCGGGGAGTTTCTCGTTGCGGGGATGGATGGATTTAAACGCGAGGGACACCTTAAATATGTGCCATTGCCGGGAGGGGAGATGGCTGTGAAGGAACCGCGGCGCATGGCCGTTTCTTATGTTGTGGACGCCTTTGAGGATGAGGCAAAAGACGCGCTTACGTCACTGGGATTTATTGGGCGCCACGGCGAAGAGTTCATAGATTCTATTATAAGAATAATCCCTTTAAGAGAATTCTCCCCGCTTACGAGCAGCGCGGGAAGGTTATTTGACGCAGTATCTTCGATACTTGGCCTTGCGCATATAAACACTTACGAAGGGCAGGCCCCTATGGAACTTGAGTCTATCATAACGCCCGGAGTAAGCGGTTCATATCCTTTTGCCATATCTGACGACGGGATTGTGGATTTCTCTTTGGCTATTCGGGCAGTTGTGTCCGATGTGACAAAGGGCGTTGACAGAGGAACAGTTGCGGCTATATTTCATAATACCGTAGTTGCTGCGGTTGTGGATATTGTAATGAGATTGAGTGATACGCTGGGGCTGAGAGACATTTTATTGAGCGGAGGGGTGTTTCAAAACGCATATCTGCTTAACAACACGATAAGCAGATTGAGGGAGTTGGGATTAAACGTCTTCACAAATGAAAGGGTTCCATGTAACGATGGAGGAATATCGCTGGGACAGGCGTACGGGGCACGCTTTATGGCAGAGGGGCGGCTATAAGGTGCGAACAGAAGATATAATCGCTGAGATAACGCGCTTATGCGGGAAGATTGGACGTCCGGTTAAGCTGATGGAAGTATGCGGCACGCATACTGTAAGCATATTCCGGCATGGGATAAAGGGTATGCTTCCTAAGCCTATTAAGCTGATAAGCGGGCCGGGCTGTCCTGTTTGCGTAACTGCCCTTAAGGACATAGCTGCGTCGATACGTCTATCTTTAATGGAAAACACGGTGCTCATGACCTTTGGCGATATGATGCACGTACCGGCGGGGAACAGGGATTCTCTTTATAAGGCAAGGGGCAGGGGGGCTAAAGTGGATACCGTTTACAGCCCGCTTGACGCACTCGCGTTTGCGGCGGCAAATAGTGATTTAGAAGTAGTGTTTTTTGCAACCGGTTTTGAGACAACCTCACCCCTGATTGCCGCAACGCTCATGGAAGCACGTGAGCGGGGAATAAAGAATTTCACGGTTTTCAGTGCGCATAAGTTAGTCCCTCCGGCATTAAGGGCGCTCCTGAACATGCCGGGAGTGGCGCTCGATGGTTTTATTTTACCTGGACACGTCAGTACGATTATCGGCATGAGACCCTATGAGTTTATATCGACAGAGTTAGGCTCGAAAGAGTTCGGAGTACCCGGTGTAATCACCGGTTTTGAAGGAAATGAAATACTCACGGGGATTTATATGCTCTTGTTGCAGATAAGCGAAGGCAGGGCAGAGATAGAGATAGAATATAAAAAGGCCGTAAGGCCGGAGGGTAATCCTAAGGCTGTTGCGATGACAGAGCAGGTATTTTCGACAGTCGATACAGAGTGGCGCGGTCTTGGAGTAATCCCCATGAGCGGCCTCGAATTACGGGATGAGTTTTCATATTATGACGCGGGAAAGAAACTGCCGGAGACCGCAGTAGATTATTCTCCGGCATCGGCCTGCATGTGTGCCGATGTACTAAGAGGGATAATAACACCGCCTGAGTGTCACCTGTTTAAGAAGGCGTGTACGCCTGAAAATCCTGTGGGGGCATGTATGGTAAGTTCTGAGGGCAGTTGCAGCGCTTACTACAGATATGGAGAGACGGTGTAATGGACAGGATTTTAATGGCTCACGGCGGAGGCGGACGCCTGATGCACGAGCTTATAGAACGGCTGTTTAAAACGGCCTTCGGCATGGGGGAGCTTAACGATTCAGCCATATTAAATTTCCCCGGTAACAGGCTTGCCCTGACGACGGATTCCTTTGTTGTATCACCGTTGTTTTTTCCGGGTGGCAACATCGGGACACTTGCCATAAACGGCACGGTAAACGATATAGCGGTAAGCGGGGCAGTCCCTCTATATCTGACGGCGGGGTTTATAATTGAGGAGGGATTTCCTGTCTCAGAGTTATCGCTGATAGTGGAATCTATGGCAAAGGCTGCCAAAGAGGCGGGCGTAAGGGTAGTAACCGGAGATACCAAGGTGGTAAATAAGGGAAGGGGTGACGGCGTGTTCATCAACACGGCTGGAGTTGGACTGCTTGAGGATGGAGTAAATATCTCGCCCTTGTTAATTAAAGATGGAGATGTGGTTTTGGTAAACGGTGATATAGGCAGTCACGGTACATGTATAATGGCCGCCCGAAACGGCCTGACATTTGCGGAGCCGCTGTTAAGCGACTGCCGTCCATTAAACGGCCTGACGCAGTTGATGATTAAGAGTGCTGCAGTACGCTTCATGCGTGACTCAACGCGTGGCGGCGTTGCGGCAACCCTGAAAGAGGCGGCGGTGGCGTCGTCTAAGTGTATAAAAATAAAAGAGTCTGCAATTCCCGTATCGTCTCAGGTCAGGGGTGCGTGTGAACTATTGGGCCTTGACCCAATGTATATTGCCAACGAGGGAGTATTAACGGCAATTGCAGATAAGGCAGACGCGGAGGCCTTAATCGATAGAATGAGAAGTCACATGTATGGAGTTAATGCAGCTGTCATTGGTGAGGTAATCTCAGGCCCGCCGGGGTTGGTTACGGTTGAGACAAGTATTGGCGGAACCCGAATACTGGATATGCCGCTCTATGAGCAGCTGCCAAGGATTTGCTGATGAGTAATCCCAAAAACGCCCGTTGGGAATTATTGATACGAACATGGCTTTGCTCAATTCCTGTGAATTTCAACTGGGTCTAAATCGTACTGTGTTAACTGGCGATACCCGCGCTCATCGTTATTATCACATATAAAAAACTCGTTAATTGCGACCTGTATTATAACGCGTCTGGCTTCATTATCAGTAAGACCGGTTAGGTTATGGTGGCAGATATCGCCCTTAGCGGTTGTTTTTTGAATAAATACCGATTCACGTTTCAGCTCGGCATCCAACTTTTGCTTATCTATGACGAAGAAAATCGGGGGTTCGCTGTAAATATTCCCTTCGCAGTACTTCCTGATGTGATTACATATAGTATTGCCTTGTTCATAAATACAATCAATTTTTATTACCGAGATCCCAGAATTGTTGCTCGAACTCGTGAAGGCCGGACTAGTAAAACGCTGCTTTTTTGTGTCATAATGTTTTTTGTGGATAAGTCTGATGAACCGCAAAGCATCCTCCCAAATACTCTTACTTCATTTACGGCCTCTTCGATATTGAGATTCTCCTTGTATAATACCTCAACATCGTCCAATTCATAAACATATAGAACTCTCTCATCGGCGTATATCATAAATTCAAGATAATGATTATCGTGATAGATACAAAGTTGAATTTCCCCATATACCCCTGGAAAGGCATTTGTTTCACTAAATCCATACTCCAGAGCCGCGCTGTTTATTCTTATAGCGTCACGAATTATCTTCTCCTCGATGGGGCCGCCTTCTCCATAATGCCATCCCTTTTCTATCTTGTTAAAGTCCGCTATCTTAGCCTCGGTGATATTGGAATGGCTCGCTAATGTTCTTAAATTATAATTGCTTTGAGTGTTATTCATTTGAGTAAGCCTTTTTTACATCTTCCATTGTTATTATTTCAATTTTCGCCTTTTCCTCTAAATCTTTAACTAGTTCAGATATTTGTAAAGATAAGGTTTTAGCCGCTGTGTATGAGGCGTTAAGAATAACGACAGGTGCACCGTTCCTTTCAAGACGAATATAAAAATCTGACGCGCTTAATGTCACTACGGTATTATTAAAGTAAACTTGAGGGAGAACTCTCAGCTCGTTTTTTTCCAACTCCCATGAATTTCTCAAGTCCGCCGAACCCGGCTCTTTGTCCACCGAACCCGCATCTTTGTCCGCCAAGCCACACCTCCAAAATCATGCACTATGTATAACTATGGTAAAATGTTTTCCCTCAGAATGTCAAGGATGCTTTCAGCAGCGAATACCATTATTACGTCTGGATTTGGCATTATACTAAAATGTAATCATAGAAGTAGGCAGCTTTAATGGAGGTAGGAATCTTTGTATCATCCTGAGCATGTGAATCATCCTGAGCATGTGAATCATCCTAAGCCTATGAATCATCCTGAGCCTATAGAATCATCCTGAGCTTGTCGAAGGATGCTTCTTCTATTTCACTTTTTCCCCATGAACATGAACCGGAAACTCTTCGACAAGCTCGGGCGGCCACTGCCAATCACGTCAACGATATGCGGTGTTTATGCCTATTCCCATTTTACCCCGAAAGGGTACGAAGTGCCGTTATAATAAGTGTACATATACCCGTCTGTCCATGCCACAAGAGCTGCGCCGTTGGTGTACCACTGGTAGTAGTATGTGGAAGAGCCGGATGTTCCCGCGCCTATGCCGCCGGATGTTGAGCCGAACCATGACGCATATTGATTATAGGCTGCTTTAAACGCCGCAGTAGCCGCAGAGGAGTCTGATAGAGATCTAGAAAGTGAATACATCCCGATTTTGCCTGTGTCACATTCAGTAAACCAGATATTGCCGTCAGGGCCAGATGTAATGCCGTTAGGCCCGCTACTGGCATTTGAGAGGGCATACTCGGTTACCACGCCAGACGTGGTGATTTTCCCGATTTTGCCTGTGCCACCTTCAGCAAACCAGAGATTTCCGTCAGGGCCTGATGTAATGTCGGCAGGCTCGCTGCTGGCATTTGAGAGGGCATACTCGGTTACAGCACCAGACGTAGTGATTTTTCCGATCTTGCCTGTTTCATATTCAGTAAACCAGAGATTACCGTCAGGTCCTGATGTAATGCCATCAGGCCCGCTAGAGAGGGCATACTCGGTTACTACGCCAGACGTAGTGATTTTCCCGATTTTGCCTCTGCCACCTTCAGCAAACCAGAGATTTCCGTCAGGGCCAGATGTAATGCCGTTAGGCCCGCTGTAGGGATTAGAGAGGGCATACTCGGTTATTACGCCAGACGTAGTAATTTTCCCGATTTTACCCTCAGCTTCAGTAAACCAGAGATTGCCGTCAGGGCCAGATGTAACGTCGTAAGGAGAGCTGTTGTCATTAGAGAGTGCATACTCGGTTATTACGCCAGATGAGGTGTGATGTCAATAGTGGACACCAATTCATTTATGCCGCAGCCCTTTTTTCATAGAACTGTTTTTCATAAGTGGCTGGGGATAGGAATCCGAGCCGAGCCTGAGTTCTCTGATGGTTATAGA
>JADFYO010000087.1 GCA_015233015.1 Nitrospirota bacterium
TCTATAACCATCAGAGAACTCAGGCTCGGCTCGGATTCCTATCCCCAGCCACTTATGAAAAACAGTTCTATGAAAAAAGGGCTGCGGCATAAATGAATTGGTGTCCACTATTGACATCACACCTCATTCTGATTGTTCGATAGTTCTATTATAAAACTTCTGTCTATCTTTAATTTCTTAAATGGAAGGTTTTTTAAGTAACTCAGGGATGAATATCCTGTGCCAAAATCATCTATCGATACCTGCACACCCAGTGAGGTTAATTTTCTTAATAACCGGATTGTTGCATCCACGTTTTGCATAGATAAACTCTCAGTAATTTCTACCTCCAAATGATGTGGTTTTAATTCAGTTTCATATATAACCTGCATTACCACATCCTCAAAGTTATATTGTCTGGATATTTGTTTTACTGAAGCGTTTACAGCTATTGTTATAGGAGGTAATCCCATTTTCTGCCACGCACTGTTTTGCATACAGCTGATACGCAAAACACCTTCACCAAGCGGTATTATTAACCCCGTATCCTCTGCTATAGGGATAAATTTATACGGCGGTATCAGCCCTCGTTGTGGATGTTGCCACCGTACCAGCGCTTCTGCCCCTATCAGGTTTCCATTTTTAATGTCGATTTGCGGCTGATAATGAACTATCAACTCATTATTATCTATAGCGTGACGCAGTTCATTTTCTAACTGTATCCTCTCATGTATCATGGCGTCCATATCCGCATTGAAAAACGTAAACATGTTTTTCCCTGACTTCTTTGAATGATAGAGAGCAATCTCAGATTGTTTTAAAAGTTCGATAGCGTCCATTGCATTAGAAGGAAAGACGCTTATCCCGATGCTCATAGTAATCCTGATGGGACCCTTCGATGTTTCAATCTGCTGTTCGGATATTTGTAATATTTTTGCAGCCATTTTCTCGGCATCGGCATTAGTCGCGATATTCAATGCAATTATTGAAAACTCATCGCTGCTCATCCTTGCTACCGTATCTATTTCGCGTACACAGCCGGTTAATCTTTTAGCGGTCTCCTTCAATATTGTATCGCCTACGACATGCCCCATTGCATCGTTAATATCCTTAAATTTATCTATATCTATGTAAAATACCGCCAATTGATTTCCTTCACGTTTTGAAGATTTCATCTCATAATACAATCTATCGGAGAACAACGCCCTGTTTGGAAGTCCTGTCAGTGTATCATGACTGGTAATATGAGAAATTCTATCATATGCAATCTTACGTTCGATCATGCCGGCTACTACATTTGATACAGACGCCAGGAAGTTATCTTCCAGGTTATTGCGTTTGTGTCCTTCTGGTACATATAGATTTATAACACCCAGCACCTTTTCTTTTGAGATTACTGGTGTGCAGTAATGTCCGTGATTCTGCATATTTTCGAATCTTGTAACGTGGTGTTCGTCTATCGAAGATTTAAATATCATTTTACCCGTTTTAGCGGCTTGTCCACATAAGCACTTCCCAAAGGGAATGTGGCCGCAGGTTTTAAATAAATCTAACGATATTCCTTTATGTGCCATCATTACAAGAACTTCGGGGTTATCCTCAATTACAAATATACATCCTGTAGTTTTATTTAATAGCCATGGAACATCACTAATTATATCGAGTACCATTCGTAATTGTTCTTTCAATGAAACCGGTTCGAGGGATATCAGTAATATTTGGTTCACAACACTCTGAATTAAATAATTCTGGCTGATTTTCACTTCAGTCTCTTTGCGCAGAACTACACCGGCAACTGTGCCGGCTATACTTTTTAAAAATGCGTCATCCTCATCGTTGCGATTATACATTTCGCTCAAGTAGAAATTGATTACTCCTAATAATCTGTCGGCTGAAATGATAGGCACGCAGTAATGCCTGTGCGGGGGCATATTTTCATACCTTATTGAATGTCCGTCTTCTCTGCTATTTCGTGAAAATACAACCTCTCCGGTGGAGGCAGATAAACCGCAAAGACATTTACCGTATGGCAGCGTAGAGCAAGCCGCTAGCTGGGCATCGCTGAAATTATGTGATGCCGCCAGCCTGAGCGTCTTGTTTTCCTCATCGGCAAGAAAGATACTTCCTTTGTTCTGCAAATGCATCCAGGGAATGGACATTAATATCTTTAATATCTCTCTGCATTGTTCTTCCAAAGAAATAGGTTGCAGCGACACGGAAAGTATCGAGTTGGTTGTCTGCAGATTTTTTTTTCGTGCCTCGTAATTGAATAACCTGATTATACCTACGGTAGAAAAGGCAATAATCAAAGCCGACATCGCCCTGAACACCTGAATTGGTATGCCTGTGAAAGACAGGAAACTCGCCATATTAATCGCATTTGAAGGAAATATACTGCCTTTGGGTACAACCAGGCCGCCCAATATGCCATATGCGACGAAAACTACTGCGGCAATTATAAAGTATGTGTCCGATTGTTTATGTTCTATTCTGCCAGCCTCCCTGCGGTATGTTAAAAGGGCAGCCGCGGTAAGAAGAGACCCCGGCAGTGCCGCAAAATATCTGAACAATATTTGTCCGGTGGTTATCCATTCCGTAGATCTATATATAAAAATCGATATAATAAATAAACCCAGCAGCATTAACCACGATTTCAGGTATTGGAAATAATTATGCAGAGGACAATTGACACATGTTATTAATGATTTCCTCCCAAATTCAAACAGGAAACAGAACGATGCCGCACAAAAAATAAAACTCAATACCTTCAGGATATTCTGTGATGGATGTAGAAGTGCCATCAAATCTATCCATTCATTTACTCCATGTAACAAGGCAAAAGTGGATAGCAGCCATATATGCGTCGATAATCTGAATTTACTATCACCCTTGGGTTGTAACGCAATCGCAATTCCCATAAAAATAAAAGCAAACCCATAAATGAGAAATACATAGTCCATGTGATTTTTGAAAAACTGCTCTAATCGTTCCATGGCTTCTCCAGTCCAATCAAAATCGACGTAAGGCACTATCGGGGGCAATTTGTTTGTCTTTTCGGCAGGGCAGAACCGGTGGATTCATACCACTGGTTATTTTATATCCCCGGCCCCTTGTGAGATTTGCGCGATGAACGGTTTCAGCTTCTCATAGAATGTCTTTTCGTCTATTGTTTGCGACAGCGCCGGTTTCGTTATAAAACCCGTTACTCCGGCTTTTACACATGCTAACACGCTTTCCTTGTCCTGCTTTTCAGTGATTATGATAAATGGTGTGTCCCATATTATCGGGTTTGCCCGTACCTTTTTTAGGATCGCAAGGCCATTAACGTAGCCGTAGCTGTCCCAGTCGCTTATTATCATGTCGTATGTAGAATTCTCTTCTATTTTTTTGATACCCTCCACGTCATGGAATGCCTTGTCTATCTCGATGTCCGGGAAGGCCTCTTTCAGGAAGGCCGCAAGGTCCTTCAGCAATGACCTGTAAGATGAGATTATTAATACCATGTTGTGCCCCTCCACATGTTGTGCCCCTCTATTTGAGCCTGCCAATCTGAAAGTACAAAAATTCAATGGATGTTGTCAAGAAAAATATTTTCATCGATATGCACAACCCACGCCATGCCGCATTATTTTTTGCGGCGATGTGTTATAATCCAACCATAGTGGACTCACAGGTATAACTATGGCGTTCACAGAAATTTATCTCAATCACAGGAATTCGGGTTAACAGGACTTGTTCGCATATATTATAAAGAAACTTGCCCTTTTGGTGCTGCTCCTCCTTGGAATTACGTTTATTACGTTTTCTATCGTAAAACTCTTACCCGGCGACCCGGCCTCGGGGCTTATCGGGCAGCACGCAGACCCCGACGATATTAAACGCATCAACCGCGCCCTCGGCGTCGATAAACCCTTCATCTCGCAGTTTGTGGGATACGTAACGCTGCTTGCCCACGGTGATTTTGGACGGTCTTATTATACTAACCGCGATGTGCTTACTGAAATCATGCGAAAACTGCCCAATACGATATACCTTGCCGCCGCCGCCATGACGATTGCCATCATAGGAGGGCTTGCCCTCGGCTTTGCCGCCGGACTTAGGCAGGGCAGCATGATTGATAAGCTATGCTCGACGCTCTCACTAGCCGGCCTTAGTCTGCCGGTCTTTTGGAGCGGCCTCGTGCTGATTATCATATTCAGCCTGAAGCTCCGCCTCCTGCCTCCTTCCGGGACGGGCGGCATCAGGTTTGTCATCCTTCCGGCAGTTGCTCTTTCTCTTCCTGTCCTGGCAAGCATCGCCAGAATTACGCGCTCATCGGCCATCGAGACGCTCTCGATGCCCTTTGTTCGGGTGCTTCGTGCTAAGGGCCTGAGGAACTGGCGTATAAATTATATCCATCTTCTGAAGAGTATTTTAATCCCCCTGATAACCGTAGTGGGGCTTGATTTCGCGAGTTTTCTAAACGGCGCGGTCCTGACAGAGACCGTGTTTGGATGGGACGGGATTGGCCGGTTCACGGTTGACGGGATTTTAAAGCGGGATTACCCCGTGATTTTGGGCTGTATTATCACGGGCACGTTTATATTTGTCGTAGTGAATGCCCTTGTCGATGTGTCATACCAGATAGTTGACCCGCGCGTGAGGATGGTCAAAAGATAATGTTTTCTAAACTGCCAATAATCTTATTATCGCTTATTGTAGCGGCCGTCGTGTTTGCCCCGTATCTGGTTCACTATGACCCGGTCTCGATTAATCTTGACGAGATTAAGGCCGCGCCCTCGTCAGGGCACCTGTTCGGGACTGACTGTAAGGGCAGGGATGTGTTTGCGAGGGTTCTCTATGGCGGCAGGATATCGCTGGGTGTGTCGTTTATGGCCGCGCTGGTCTCGCTTGGGATAGGGTTTACGGCGGGGTTAATTTCAGGTTATTACGGCGGCTGGATTGACACACTATTGATGGCGGTTGTGGATTTGACCCTCGCGTTTCCATCGCTTTTGCTTGCAATCGGTATATCTGTAGTGATGCCGCCCACGAAGTTTACCGTAATGGCGGCAATCGCCCTTGTCGGCTGGGCATCGTTTGCGAGGCTCATCAGGGGGCAGGTGCTGAAGGTAAAGGAAATGGCCTATGTCGAGGCGGCACGGTCATTGGGGGCGGGGAATTTACGAATACTTGCCACACATATCTTCCCGCAATGTCTGTCTCTGGGATTAGTTATATTGGGGATTAAGTTCAGCGGTTATATTCTGACCGAGGCGTCGCTGAGTTTCCTTGGGCTTGGACCGCAGCCGCCCACGCCAAGCTGGGGTAATATGATAGGGGAGAACAGGGCATATATCATTTCAGAGCCGTGGATGGTGCTGTTTCCGGGCCTGGCAATCGCGGCAACGGCCCTGTGTTTTAATCTGGTCGGGGATTACATGCAGGAGAAATACTCGAACTATCGCGACCAGCAGAGGCGCTCTTAAACCGGCACGACAACCGGCACGAGGAATTTTTAAACCGGCAGCGGGGTACTTAAACAGCCGTTGTCAGACAGCCGTTACTCTTCCCTCATCTTCTCTTCTTCTTCCTGCTCAGTCTTGCAATCAATACACAGAGTGGTGACCGGGCGGGCCTCTAGGCGTTTAATGCTGATTTCCTCACCGCAGTTTTCACACAACCCATATGTGCCCTCATCGATACGCTCCACCGAGAGGTCTATCTTCTTGAGCAGCTTCTGTTCGCGTCCCTTGAGCTTGAGCATAAAATTCATGTCGATTTCAGCGCTGGCCTGGTCGCCAAGGTCGGGAAAGGATATCGTGTCCGGCATATTGTTTTTTACATATTCCGCTCCGCTTAGCAGCTGCCGTCTCATGTAAACTAATCTATTTTTCATCCTGAGAATGGCCTCTTGCCTCTTGTCGGGCTTCTTACTGAGCTTACGCGGCTTCTCAGCTGTTTTTCTGGTTGACATCTCTTATTAAACCTCTTTTCCCAAATGTTTAATCAGCAACAAGGGATAATAACAAAACAGAAAATCTTTAGTCAAGATAATCTGGGAAACTTATCTTAATATATTTATTGCCAAATAGATTGCCCGAAAGAAGCGCGCCATTTGTTGGATTTTGAGCATATTGCTTGGATTTTGAGCATATTGCTTGGATTTTGAGCATATTGCGCGGCAATTGTAGTAAAATAGCGTCATAACTTTGTGTAGGAGGCAATATTTATGTCAGGGAAAATTGCAGTGTCGACCCAAATAATGATAATAATGATAATGGTCATGGTGACTACGGCCTCGGCACAGCCATTGCGTGGTTGGAAGGGGAGCGGCGGCTGGGGAGGCGGCAGCCAATATCAGAAGATGTATGACGTCAAGACAGTCGGGGTTGTTACCGGAACTATTGAGTCTGTGGAAACGTTTATGCCGGTAAGAGGGATGTCCATTGGCGTACTGCTTATTCTGAAAACTGAAGATGGCATGATTGCAGTACATCTCGGCCCTGTGTGGTATATCGAGAGACAGGATATCAGGTTCGATAAGGGCGATACGGTAGAAGCCCGAGGCTCAAAGCTAATGTTTGACAGTAAACCGGCCATCATAGCAGCAGAGGTCAAAAAGAACGAGGATGTCTTGAGATTAAGAGACGAAAATGGCGTCCCGCACTGGGCGGGTTCAGAGATTGCCGGACAAGCCCATTAATATAATATTTGCCCCAAAAAAAGTTGTTTTATTTATTGACATCTTGTGAAGTATATGTGTTATAATTCTACATAGCACGGAGGTAGCTTTAGTTTCAAATCGTAAGCGCATGTGAGTATGCAAGCGCATAAATGACTAATTTAGGAGGAGTAATGCTTCAAAACATGAAAACAGGGACAAAGTTAGCGCTGGCTTTTGGTATTGTGGTAGTTTTGCTTTTAGCGGTAGCGGTTACAGGAATAAACAGTCTTGTATCTCTTAACAGTGATATGACCAAAATTGTCAAAGAGGAATATCCTAAGATAGCAAGTTGCACCAGTATAAATATAGATATTCTTTCGATAGCCCGTTCTATGCGAAACGTAATTCTGATGGATAATAAGGAACAGATACAGAAGGAGTTGGGCAAGATTCAGGATACGAGAAAGGATATTACCACCAACCTGGACAAACTTGCTACACTGGTTCACTCCGACTCGGGCAAGGCAGGATTAAAGGCCATAACCGACGCGAGGGCGTTGTATGTTCCAGGCCAGGAAGAGGTTCTGAAACTTTCTGCGGAGGGCAAACAGACCGAGGCAAAGGATCTTCTGTTTACAAAAATAAGGCCGTTGCAGCTTACCTATATAGAAGCCATCGAAAAGCTAAAAAAACACCAGGAAGAAGGGATGGAAAACGCGGCCAAGAAGGCCAGCGAGGCATATGCAAGCTCCCGAACGATGATCGTATCGTTATCGGTAATAGCCGTAATCGCGGCGATAGCGATTGCTTTTTGGATAACGATGAATTTATTAAAACAGCTGGGCGGCGAGCCTCATTTTATAGCAGGTATCGCGCAGAGTGTAGCGGACGGGGATTTGACGATGAGATTTGAGACCAGCGGGAAGTCCGATGTCGGGATATTGCTGGCAGTGAAGACTATGGTCGAGAAATTAAAAGAGATAGTAGCCAGCGTGCGTTCAGCCGCCGACAACGTAGCGTCGGGAAGCAATCAGCTTTCCTCGGGCGCCCAACAGCTGTCAGAGGGCGCCACTGAACAGGCGGCCAGTGTGGAGGAGACATCGTCTTCGATGGAAGAGATGACCTCAAATATCAGGCAGACCACCGACAACTCAAAGCAGACTGAGGCCATTTCGACTACGGCGGCAAAGGATGCCCTCGAAAGCGGCAAGGCAGTCTCCCAGGCCGTTACCGCGATGAAAGAAATAGCAAGCAAGATATCTATCATAGAGGAAATAGCCAGACAGACGAACCTTTTAGCTCTAAACGCGGCAATCGAGGCGGCAAGGGCAGGGGAGCACGGCAAAGGATTTGCGGTTGTGGCCTCAGAAGTGAGAAAACTTGCGGAGCGTAGTCAAAAAGCCGCAGGTGAGATAAGCGAACTCTCGGCCTCAAGTGTGAGCATAGCCGAACAGGCCGGCACGATGCTGAATAAATTAGTACCGGATATCAGAAAGACGGCAGATTTAGTGCAGGAGATAACCGCTGCCAGCAACGAACAAAACACCGGAGCGGAGCAGATAAACAAGGCAATTCAGCAATTAGACCAGGTAATCCAGCAAAATGCCTCAGCCGCCGAGCAGATGGCCTCCACATCGGAGGAGTTACAGGCGCAGTCTGAGCAGCTCCAAGGCACGATCTCGTACTTTAAGACCGGAGCTGAAGGCGCTGCAAGGATTCAGCACAGGGCCGGGCGTAAACCCGTGGCATTAGCGCACCAGGCCGCCGCCCCGAAAAAGGCAACAACGCCGTCGCGCGCGCTGCCACCGTCCAAAGGCAAAGTCCTTGATTTAGAAGACAGTAAAGACCACACTGACGACAGCGAATTTGAGAAGTATTAAGAGGTTTGAAAACTAATTAAATACGGAGGTGTGAGATGGCTGTTTCAGGAATAACGGAGACTACGCAGTACCTGACGTTTATCCTCAACGAGGAGACATTTGCGATAGATATATCGAAGGTTAGAGAAGTGCTTGAATACACGACGGTAACGAAGGTTCCCAGGATGCCGTCGTACATGGATGGGGTTATAAACATACGCGGCAGCGTTGTGCCGGTTGTTGATTTAAGCGTGAAGTTCGGTATGCGTGAGTTTGAAAAGACGGTAAACACGTGTGTCATAATCGTAGAGGTTATGATTGGCAAGACGCAGACCGTGCTTGGGGCAGTGGTGGATTCCGTTCAGGAGGTTATGGAGCTTGAGGCGGATAAGATAGAACCAGCGCCAAGCATCGGCACATCGCTCGATACTAACTTTATCAAAGGAATGGGCAAGCGCGACGAGAGGTTCACGATAATCCTTGACATAGACAAGGTGTTCTCATCAGACGAGATGGCCTATATGCAGGGCGGCCTTCACGAAGAGGACGCAGTCGAACAGGAATTAGCGATGGCCGTATAAATGAGAAAGATGAGGCAAATGATATGAGCGACCGGAACGTTATAGACGAGATTAAGTCTCAGATACTCCTCGATACGGGGACGAACGAGTTCGAGGTGCTGGAGTTCTTTCTCGATGAACTGGATGGCAGCGGCAAGGTGGAGCATCGCTATTTCGGGATGAACGTGGCCAAGGTAATGGAGGTCATCGAGTCCCCTAAGATAGAGCCTAAGGAGCATTCTCAGGACCCATGCTTTATGGGAACCATACCGCTGCGTAATCATATAGTGCCGATAATAGATCTAAGCGTGTGGCTGCAGATAGACCGGCACAAGAATGATTATGAAAATGTGATTATTACCGAGTTCAGCCGCTCTGTACAGGGATTTATCGTATCGGGGGTAACGGAAATCCACAGGTTTATGTGGAAGGACATAATACCCCCGAATGAGTTTATTAACAGATTGGGTACGAATGTCATCATAGGTACGCTGATAAAAGACGACCACTTTATTCAGCTGCTTGACCTTGAGCATATAATTTCGGTGCTTAATCCGGAATCATCAGAGCAACAGTGGTATACTTCAGTCAAAGCGCAGAAGAATTATATGGCGCTGGTTGCCGAGGACTCACCATCTATACGTATGATGCTGAAGAAGAGCCTGGAACATTCCAACTTCAGGACAAACGTATTCAACAACGGAGAGGATGCGTTTAACTACTTAAAGGGAATGGCAGACCAGGCTGCGAAAGAGGGGAAGGGCATCAGGGATTTCATCGACGTAGTGATATCGGATATAGAGATGCCGAAATTGGACGGCTTTACGCTGACTAAAAAGATAAAAGAGGACAAGGAGCTTTGTAAACTCCCCGTCATTTTGTACTCGTCGATAATAACTGACGACCTTATTCACAAGGGTAAATCTGTCGGGGCGGACTGCCAGGTATGTAAGCCGGATATGGACAAGATGGCCGAATTCGCAATAGGGCTTATCGAAAAACCGCAATGAATTTTCAAGGCGACGCCGACGTCTTAGCGGCATATGTCGTAGAGACGGCCGAACGGTTAAACAGCATAGAGGTAACAATATTACGCCTCAGGGAAAGACCTGAGGCGTATGACGAGCAGATACGCATTATTTTCAGAGACGCGCATTCGATTAAGTCGGGCGCGAATCTCCTTAAACTGAAAAATATAGAAAAGCTCGCTCACAATCTCGAGGATATCCTGCAAGTATTCCGCGAAAAGAGAATCCTCCCCGATGACAATGCGATAAACATTATTCTTGAGGCAATAGATAAAATCAGAGAACTTCTTGGGGATATAAAAAGAGGCGATACCAGAAACGTAACGCTTCAGATTTCGAAATTACAAGATTTATACCAACGGCTTAATAAGCAAGGGGCGTGATTTATTTCTCTAACTGATTCATTGGATTCCCTCGGCTCGTCCTTACGCTAAGTTGCAGCCATAGAAGTAACAATTATCCTGTCGAAAGAATCATTCTGATACTAAGTTGCAAACATAGCAGTAATAATCATACTGCTAAAAAAGAATCATCCTGAGCCTGTCGAAGGATTACCGATTTACGGAGAAATGCGCAATAAAGGAGCATCTTTCGACAGGCTCAGGATGATTCAAATCTTCTTTGTTCATGGTGTGCAACAATGCAAGGCGTTTCAAATTCCCACCCCACCTAACCGTAAATCCTTGCCGGTATTGAGAAGTAGTACCGTGATTAACGTTCCGGGCTGATTCCGGGTTGTATATTCCCGGAATGAAGCCGGAATGTATTGGTGAAGCCGGATGGCGATAGAAATCTTGCGCATTAATGCCATGTTTTTACCATCCTGAGAATTTGGTAATTAAATCCTAATTTGCAGTAGTCATGATAAGCCCGTAATTCCCCACTGCAACAGTGGAATTGTTGCCAAAAGCCACTGATTTGATAAAATATCTATTTCCTACGTTTAACTGGCTTGTCCAATTTTGAGCGTCACCTGACCTTAACAGTACGTTTGATCCAGTACTTGAGAAGCATAGGGGCAAGTCTTATAATGGACCCCAAAAACTGGACAACATGTTAAGTTACAGAAAGAGAAGAAAGATGGAGGTCCAAGGATACTATGAAGACGAAATATGCGTCGGCATTTAAGGCAAAGGTAGCAATAGAAGCGA